>NZ_AQWR01000044.1 GCF_000375645.1 Porphyromonas bennonis DSM 23058 = JCM 16335
TCGGCACTTCGTGCCTCGACACCCGGTCTAAAAAGCGATGATCCCTCCGGGGCTTCGCCCCTGCGGGATCGGCATGCGGTAGCAGCAGGGCTGGGATCAGTCGACAGGATTGCACAGCGACAGGGATTATCACTTCTTTGCTTTAAGGCTCAAATGCGTCACCCCTGCCGTGGTGTTTCAGGGCTCTTGCTGAGTCAAGGCTAATCTGGTGGAGAGTCTCATAGTCTGCATTTTTGGTCGGGAGGAGACAGAAGGAGACACAGAGAGACAACCTCGTCTGACGGAGGTTGTATATTTGCACCGCTGAAGCTTTCGGATAGATTAGCCACTCGGCGGGGACGTGGGGGCAGTAACAATGGAGGCCGTATCTCTCACGAGACACGACCTCCGGACTCCTTTTATCTTACAGTATGAATGGATCTAAGCCTATTCTTCTGCTTTCCTTTCTTTTCTCTTACTTACGATTGTATGTGTGTTTCTCAAAGTCATACTTGGTCCAGCCGAAGACACTGCTCTCGCAGCCCTTGAGGCTACGGTCCTGCTTGGCACTTACCTGCTTGGGATCAGACTTCTTGATCGTGTTGCCAAACTCGGGTGTGCTCAGTGTATTATTGTAGGTGATGGTGATATTGCCATCACCCTTCTTGTCGGTGACGTTGATAAAGTTCTCCACCTGACCCTGACCCTTCACGAGGGCGTTGTTGATCTTGGCGGTGGCACCACGACGGATCTTGAAGACGTCGTTGACAAACTTCCCCTTATCCTGAGAGGAAGCCTGAGCCAGCTCAATGGTGATGTTCTCCATCACGAAATTGGACTGGTGGCTGTCTCCGGGGTAGTTGCCATCGTGATTGCCATCGGCCTCTACGCCGCGGGGATCCTTCTCGGTGCTGACGTGACCGTCTCTCCAGATGCCGTAGGCATTGGTGAGGGTACCGCTCCAGCCCTGAGTGACGTCAAACATATCGTCGTCCATGTCGACAGCGAGGAAGTTCTTGACGCTGACAGCGCCACCGAAGAACTCTACACCATCGTCTGCTCCCATGTAGGCGAAGACGTTCTCGATCTTGGTGCCGGAGCCGACGCCATTGAGGGTGAGAGTATTGTGCTCTACGTCGTCATTCTGAGCGGCACCGCAGTACTCGAGGACGAGGTACTCGATGGAGCCGGAGTTGTCGTCCGCCTTGTCGCCACCGTAGGGGTACTCATTATTGATCTCCGTCTTAGCGCTCTTCTGACTGGAGGTGAGAGGAGCGTAGCCATTGATGATCAGACCGCCCCATGCACCGGCCTCCTGCTTGGTGGAGGTCATGATGACAGGCTTATTGGCGGTACCCTTGACGAAGATCTTACCGCCCTGCTCGACGAGGATGTACTTGTCGAAGCCCTGACCGGCGGTGAGGATCGTACCTGCGGGGATGGTGAGGGAGGCCCCCTTCTTGACGAAGACGGGGCCATCGATGGTGTAGCTGACAGCGGCGCTGAGGGTCTTGTCGCCGGTGATGTCACCCTTGAGGCTCTCACTCTTGGCCTCCGGGGTCTTCACCTCGGGGAAGAGGTAGCCGGTCCAGCCGAAGAGGCCGGCGTCGCAGCCCTTGAGGCTCTTGTCCTCCTTCGCATTGAGCTCGCTCTTGTCACCTGTCTTGAACTCAGAGCCCATGACCGGTGTGGTGAGCTGGTTATTGTAGGTGATGGTGAGCTTACCATTACCCTTCTTGTCGGTGGTGTTGATGAAGTTCTCTGCCTGACCCTGACCCAGCACGAGAGCATTGGTGATGGTAGCCGTAGCACCACGACGGATCTTGAAGACGTCGTTGGCGTACTGACCCTTGGTCTGTGAGGGGGCCTGAGCGAGGAGGATGGTGATATTCTCCATCTTGAAATTGGACTGATGGGTGTCGCCGGGGTAGTTGCCGTCGTGATTACCGTCGGCCTCTACGCCGCGGGGGTCCTTCTCGGTGCTGACGTGGCCGTCCTGCCATACGCCGTAGGCGTTGGTGAGGGTACCATTCCAGCCCTGGGTGACGTCAAACATGTCGTCGTCCATGTCGACAGCGAGGAAGTTCTTGACGCTGACAGAGCCACCGAAGAACTCTACACCATCGTCTGCACCCTTGAAGGCGAAGACGTTCTCGATCTTGGTGCCGGAGCCGACGCCATTGAGAGTGAGCGAATTGTGCTCTACGTCGTCATTCTGAGAGGCACCGCAGTACTCGAGCTTGAGGTACTCGATGGAGCCGGAGTTGTCGTCTGCCTTGTCGCCACCGTAGGGGTACTCAGAGTTGATCTCCGTCTTGGCGGTCTTCTGGCTGGAGGTGAGGGGTGCGAAGCCATTGATGATGAGTCCGCCCCATGCACCGGCCTCCTTCTTCTCAGCAGTGAAGGTGACAGGGGCCTCTGCGGTACCCTGTACCATGATCTTACCGCCCTGCTCAACGAGGATGTACTTGTCGAAGCCGGTCTTTGCGGTGATGGTGGTACCTGCGGGGATGGTGAGGGTGGCACCGCTCTTGACGAAGAGTGCACCGGTGAGAGAGTAGGGGACAGCGGCATCGAGGGTCATGTCCTTGGTGATATTGCCGCTCAGGTTCTGAGTCTTGGTCTCAGTGAAGCTGTAACCGGTCCAGCCGAAGATGGATGCGTCGCATCCGGTGAGGTTGGGATCCTCGGTGTAGGAGACCTCATCCTTATTGTCAGACTTGATCAGCTTGCCTGTGAGGGGAGTGGTGAGCTGATTATTGAAGGTGATGGTGAGCTTACCATTGCCCTTCTTGTCGGTGGTGTTGATGAAGTTCTCTGCCTGACCCTGACCCTTGACGAGGGCGTTGGTAATCTTAGCAGTGGCACCACGACGGATCTTGAAGACGTCGTTGAGGAAGGACCCCTTCTCCTGAGAGGGGGTCTGATTGAGGACGATGGTAACGTTCTCGATGGTGAAGTTGGACTGATTGGCATCATTGGCGTAGTTGCCATCATGATTACCATCGGCCTCTACACCGCGGGGATCCTTCTCGGTGCTGACGTGGCCCTCCTCCCAGATGCCGTAGGCGTTGGAGAGCTTACCGCTCCAACCCTGGGTGACGTCAAACATATCGTCATCCATATTGACAGCGAGGAAGCCGTCCAGATTGACCGTACCACCGAAGAACTCTACGCCGTCATCGGCACCCATGTAGGTGAAGATGTTGGAGAGCTTCGTGCCATTGCCGACACCATTGAGGGTGAGGGAATTGTGCTCTACGTCGTCATTCTGAGAGGCACCGCAGTACTCCAGCTTGAGGTACTCGATGGAGCCTGAGTTGTCGCCCGGCTGGTCGCCGCCGTAGGGGTACTCAGAGTTGATCTCCGTCTTGGCGCTCTTCTGACTCGAGGTGAGGGGAGCGTAGCCGTTGATGATGAGGCCGCCCCATGCGCCGGGCTTCTTCTCCTCAGCGGTGAAGGTGACAGGGGCGCTAGAGGTACCCTTGACGATGATCTTGGCGCCCTGCTCGACGAGGATGTACTTGTCGAAGCCGGTCTTGGAGGTGATGGTGGTCCCTGCGGGGATGGTGAGGGTAGCACCCTTCTTGACGATCAGAGAGCCCTGGAGAGAGTAGGCAGTCTTGGCGTCAAGCGTGCGATCCTTGGTGATGTTGCCCTTCAGCGCGGCCTGCTCGGTCGGGGTGGGCTTGGGCTTTTTGTTGTCGTCCTCCTTACAGGACGTAGAGAGGCTCAGGGTGGCTATCCCCATGAGGAGGAGCGCTAGACCCTTGGTAAGTGCTTTCATGTCTGTCTTCTATTCTTGGTTTGTAGTTACTGTAGTCTATTAGAACTTATATCCCAGGCTGACGCTGAAGCTGATACCTTTGCGGTACTCGGAGATCATCTGGGGAGCGTCCGCTGCGTGAGGAGCCTGTAGCTCCGGATGAGCGGTGTAGTACTGGTCGAAGGTCTTCTGGAGCATTCCTCCCGGGACCTCCACCTTGCGGATCGGGCTGTCAAGGAGGTTATTCGCCTTGAGCTTGATGGAGAAGTGCTTGCCGAGATTGGCCTCTCCGACGAGATTGAGCTTGGCGACGCCCTGCTCGATCACGCCATTCTCATTCTGTCCCACGGTACCGTAGGTGTAGAGGCGGTCGCTGAAGTAGTCGAAGAGGACTGTCGCATTGTAGCTATTGCGTGCGGTGGAGTAGGTGTAGGTGAGGTCGGCATTGGCGAGCCAGGGAGAGGCGCCCTCGAGCTGAGTGCGCTCGCTCTTGATCACGCCGAAGGGCTCCAGGTCGAGCATCATATCGGAGTAGAGGTAGGAGCCGCGGATGCCCATGCTGAGCTTGTGACGCTGCTCGGTGGCAATGCTGTAGGTATTGAGGAGGTCCTTGCGGAGCTCGAGCTCGATACCGGCCACCTCTGCCTTGTCGGACGGATTGGCGTACTGAAGGACGCCTGCGGTGCCGGCGAGGAAGACGCGGGAGAGCGGATCCTTGATGTGCTTGTAGTAAGCGGTGACGGAGAAGAGCTCGCTCGGGGAGAAGTACCAGTCGTACTTCAGGTCCACATTGTAGAGCTCGGAGTGGCGCACCTGCGACCAGCCTCGGCTGGTGAAGTCGATATTGACGTAGCTGTAGGTGGAGACCTCCTTGAAGCGCGGCATGGAGTAGCTCTTCGATGCACTCAGGCGGAGAGTGTGCTGGTCATTGATGTCGTACCGGACGTTGAAGCTCGGGAGGATGAAAGGCTTCATGCGGGGGCTCTCGGAGTCCTTACCGGCTAGGACGGTGGAGGTGGGGGTGTCCGAATTGATCCCCGTGGAGACCTCCTGCGAGAGGACGTCGACGCGCAGTCCGCCCTGCAGGGTGAGGGCGTCGGAGACCTTCCAGACGGCGTCGAGGTAGCCGACGTGGCTATTCTTTTTGGCCCGGTACCACTCGTCGTTATTGAGCTTGACGTTGGTCACCGGCATCTTGTCCGTGCCTCGATTGCTGAGCGTCTCGATATTGTAGAGACTGTCCCAATTGTGATCCCTGAAGCCCTGCGCATCGAGCCCCGTGGGGACGGAGGCGAGGAGGTTGTAGGCGATCGCATTGAACTTATGATCAATGAAGCGACCCTTATAGCCGACGGTGAGGAAGGACTCGGGGGCAAACTTCCACTCCAGGGCGGCCTTGACGTTGTAGTCGTTCTCCCTTAGGTTGGAGAAGAAGCGGTCGTTATTGATCGACCAGTCGGGGATCCAGCCCTGATTGGTGAGGACCATGTAGAGGCGGCGACGGTCCGGCTCGTAGGCCTGGAGGATATTGACGGCGCCGCCGACGTTGAGCGTCAGTCCATCGGTGAGCTCCCAGTCGGTGTCGAGCTGATTGACGAGGAGGCGATTGTCGTTATTCTGCTGACGAGTGAGGCTAATGTGATTGAGCTCCATCTCCTCTCCGTCCGGGAGGAGGTCCCCCTCGGGGGTGCGGTTGATGGACCCATCCTGATTGTGATCTGAGTGCTGACCGATGAGGGTGGTGACGAATTGCTTCGACGAGTGGATCCAGAGGCCGGTGTAGCGGAGGGTGTGCTTGTCGTAGAGGCGCATCGTCGCGTCGCCGAGGATCAGCTGGCGGACATCGGTGTCGTACATCGGTCCCTCCTGATTGGTGTACCAGAGGCCGGTGGTGCCGCCATTGAAGACGGTGGAGAAGCTCCTGGAGATACGATTGGAGTAGGAGTAGCCCACCTCATGCCGCCCTACGAGGAGCAGGTCGAGGTCTACGTGATCCATCTCGAAGCGCTTGCCGAGGGAGATATTGAAGTTGTGGTCGATGGGCGCCTTCACCTTGATCGGCTGGAGCTGATTGACGAAGGGGTACTCGCTCACCTCATTGATCTCGGAGCCGTAGCCGGGGAAGAGGTCGCGACTGGGCTCCGCCCTATTGGCGACGCCGAAGTAATTGACTCCATCCTGGCGGTAGAAATTGTCCAGCCCGAGGAGGGTCGCATTGCTCCCAATGCCGGCGCCGATGGAGAGGAGGTGGTCGCCCTGCAGCTGCTTCGACTTGATGTCGATCGCTGCACCTCCGACGTCACCTCCGCGGCTGGAGCTGAAGGCCTTATTCACCCCGATATTCTGGATCATATCGGTGTCGAAGATGTCGAGCGAGATATTCTTGTACTCCGGGTCATCGGAGGGGATGGGGAAGCCATTGAGGTAGGTGCTATTGTATCGGTCGGCGAGACCGCGGACGAAGACGTTCTTGACGCCGTCCTGCTTGGAGATGCCGGAGACCTGCTGTACGGCCGCCTCTGCATTGGAGATGCCCTTACGGTCGAGCTCCATGGCGCCGATCGCCTCGATCGCTATGAGGGCGCGCTTCTGCTCGAGGAGGAGCATATTCTCCGACTCACGATTGGCCTTCGCCGTCACCACCACCTCCTCCAGTACCTCATCATCGGGGTGGAGGGTAAAGTCGAGCGTGGCGCGCTGCCCCGGCTCTATCACGGCATTGGGGATCCGCTCAGTCTTGTAAGAGATGTAGGAGATGACCACGGTGTAGACCCCCTTGGGGATCCCGGTGATGGTGAACTTCCCGTCCATATCGGTGTAGCCGCCGAAGGAGGTGCCCTCGAGACGAATCGTGGCACCCATAAGCGGCTCCTTGGTAGTGCCGTCTGTGATGGTTCCGTGGAGTATACCTCCGGCGGTCTCGCCCTCGGGCTCAGTAAGTGTGGAGATGAGATGGTTGCTTCCGAGAGTTGAGATCTCTGTCGCTACAGTCGTGCTGCAGGTCATGATCGCCAGGAGTATGATACGGTAAGCCTTCATTACTGTAAGAGTATATCTTCTTGATTATTTTCCACCGCAAAGGTGGCAAAGCGTTATTACCTACCGATTAATCTCCTGTGACATTCCGGATAAGAGTCTGTGTAGATCCTATGAAGGACTTGTGTCGATACCGTTACGGTACAGGCGAAAAACTATTAATGGTAACAGATATGAGCTAGGTGAAGGGGGTAAAAAGAGAGCCGCAGTGGGGCGTGTGCTCCACTGCGGCTCTGTGATTAGGTGTGTGTATCCTCGTGGGATCAGGCGGCGGGCTTGGCGGCGGCATCAGCCTCCGTGGCTGCGGGCTCGCCGATGGCGATCATCTCGAGGTAGGTGTTATCGGTCAGGAGACCCTTGAGGTACTGGCGGACATCCTCGATGGTGATGCTGTTGAGCGTCTCAAGGAACTTCTCATCGGTATTCCGATCACGAAGCACCTGCATCTGCAGCTGGCTCATCCAGTAGTTGTTCTTGTGCTGGTTCTCGTCGAATTGCTTCTTCATATTGAGGACAGCCTTGTCGAAGAACTCCTGATTCATGCCATTCTCGACCATCTCCTTCATCTCGTCCTTGACCCTCTGATTGAGGTGCTCGGCCTGCTCTTTATTGGTCTGGAAGACGATCATCATCTGAGAGGTGGGGGTGGGGAACTCGTCCTCGGAGCCGATGGCGGAGACGCCGTAGGTGCCGCCCTCCTCCTCACGGATGGAGACGAGGTACTGCTGGTCGAGGATCGAGCTGAGGAGGTCTGCCATGATGGCGTTCTTGAGGTCGTAGGTGGGGTTGTCCTTGATCAGCATGTCGATGACAAAGACAGAGGGAGTGCTCACCTCGTAGGTGAAGTGGTGGTTGCTTGACTGCTTAGCCGTCGGGAGGGCGAGCTCACGCTGCCAGGTCTCACCGCGGGCGGTATTGGGCAGGGTGGCGATGTAGCGCTCTACAAGGGGCTTGATGGAGTCGAGCTCGAAGTCACCGACGATGAAGAAGGTGAAGTCGCCCATATCAGCGAAGCGGCTCTTGTAGGTCTCCAGGATCTTGTCGTAGTCGAGAGACTTGATCTGGTCGATGGTGAGAGGGAGCGCCTCAGGATTGCCTCCATAGATCATGGAGGGGAGTGAGTCGCGGAGTACGGTCTGGGTGGGGTTGCTCTTAGCAGCCTCCATCATCGCTACCTGACGGTCGCGGGCAGCACTGTAGAGTGCGGTGTCCTTACGGAGGTCAGTAGTGATGAGGTGGATCGCCTGGAAGAGTTGCTCAGCATCGCTCTTGGCAGCGTAACCTGAGATCGACTCGCTGGTGCGACCGATAGAGGCGGAGACGGAGACCTTGCGCCCGGTAAGGATCTTCTCGATCTGATTGGGCGTGTGACCGCCATAGCCACCTACGCCGGCGAAGTCATTGACGGCGCGGACGTTGATGTCCCTCGGATCCTCACGGACGATACCGCCGGGGCTGACGGCACGGATGTTGATCTCATTGTCGGCATAGTCGGTAGGGAGGAGGTAGACGCTGATGCCGTTGGAGAGCTCCCACTTGGTGGACTTGAATGCCTGGTCACCCTTAGTGGCTACGACAGAGCCGGGCTGGGGCAGCTGCTCCATCAGGCTCTCGGAGGAGACTGTCTCCTTATAGGGCTCCACCTCCTGCTGCATCCCCTTGTCAAACTCTGCGAGCAGCTCCTCGGGGGTCGGGTAGGTGAGGCCGTCCTTCTGCACCGCCATGATGGAGATGAAGAAATTCTGCCCTGCCTGCTCGGGGATCATCTGTGCCAGCTGCTGATTGATTGCCTGTACGTTGATCATCTGAGCCATCTGCTGAGCGAGCATAGACTCGGTCTCGATACCGGGGATGTATCCTCCCTGGGTGAAGTAAGCGGAGTACTCGACAGCGTACTGCTCGTTGGTCCTATTCTTTTTCTCCTTGACTCCATTGTCGTAGTCAGCGAGGACCTTCTTGATCACGCGACTGTACTCTCCCTCGGTGAAGCCGTACTTGCGGGCGCGAGCCAGCTCGGCGGTCAGAGCCTCGAGGGCACGGGCGTACTTGCCCTCCTCGGCGACCACATCGGCTTGGAAGGCGTCCTCCGTCTGTGCGACGATGAAGGATCCGGTGCCGACAGAGGCCTGTAGGAAGGGCGCATTGGGCTGCTCGAGGATCTCATCGAAGCGGTTGGCGAAGAGCTGACTGATGACGTTGGACATGAAGTCATTGAGGAAGCCAACGGCGGTAGCCTTGAGCTCCTTAGGCATCGCATCGTAGGTCTGTGCGATAGAGATCTGGGTGCCGGTGACCTCGGGATTGGTGATCACAGCCGCCTTTGGCTGGGGATTATCCGGTACGTCGAAGTAGACGCGCTCAGCGGGATTCTCCGGCATAGGGATGGAGGAGAAGGTCTTCTTGATCTGCGCCTCTACGTGGTCCACGTCGATGTCTCCGACGACGATGATTGCCTGGAGGTCTGGGCGGTACCACTTGTGATAATACTTGCGGAGGGCATCGTAGGGGAAGTGCATCACGACGTCCATCGTGCCGATCGGTAGACGATTGCCGTAGCGGTGTCCCTCGGGGAAGGCTGAGGCAAGCAACTGCTCGAGGGCGCGCATGGAGCCGTTGTCTCTCGTGCGCCACTCCTCTTGGATCACACCGCGCTCGTTGTCGATCTCCTCATCGGTGAGGTCGAGGTAGCCACTCCAGTCGTGGAGGATCAGGAGGCAGGAGTCGACGAAGTTCTGATTCGTCGTCGGGGCGTTCATGATCTGGTAGACTGTCTCATCGATGGCGGTGTAGGCATTGAGGTTGGAGCCAAATTTTACACCATTCTTCTCTAGATAGTCGATCATGCCCTTGCCGGGGAAGTTCTTGCTACCCTGGAAGGCCATGTGCTCAAGGAAGTGAGCGAGACCGCGCTGGGTATCCTCCTCGAGGACGCTACCGACGCGCTGTGAGATGTAGAAGTGGGCTCTATCCTTGGGCTTCTCGTTGTGACGGATGATGTAGGTGAGCCCGTTGTCGAGCTTGCCCATTCGCACGTCCTTGTCGATCGGCAGCGGAGGGGTCTGCTGCGATGCATCCTGCGCTCTACCGGGGAGTATCGCTACTGCGGCGAGACTCATCACTCCGGAGAGGAGGGTAAGAAAGTGGTTGCTCATGTGTTGATTGATTTTGTATATAAGTTTTGTAGTTTTATTCTGTGGCAAATTTAGAGGAAAAAGTTGGTAGTCTCAAGTGCTAAGGTACTCACTTTGCACAATTCTCTTACCAGACAATCAGCTCATCAGCGAATAGGAACCTCCCCCGCTGCGCCTCCTCGTACTGGATCCTGAGGTAGCGGCAGGTGGTGCGGGGGTAGAAGGTGAAGGTCTCGAAGCGTAGCTTGCGGTCCGTCGGGTCGAGTGTGGACTCGATGCGATCCACCACCGTCCACTCCTCGCCATCGCTGCTGACGGAGAGCTCTACCCACTCGGGGGCGTAGATCCCGGGGATGGTATTGTGCATGCAGCGGGTGGAGACCTTATCGATCAGTGTCTCCTCGCCCATATCAAGTATACCGATATTGGATGGGGTGACGATGTTGCCGTACCAGCGTCCGTCGCCAAAGGAGACTGACCCGCGGTAGCCGTCCGTCAGGACGGTCTCAAAGCCGCCACCGTCATACTTGCCCTCCACGGGCGTTTCCCACTTTATCGGTTTGCCTATGGCGCGGTGGTGATCGACTCGAAGCGTGACGGGGTCGCCTACCGGCTCACCGTCGCGGAACTGCCGGACCACGATGTCGGCGCTGTCACGCACCTCGATCGTCTCGTCCTCCCGGATCTGCGGGTCACTCATCTCGGGGACCTTGCCATCGACTCGGTACCTCATCTCGCAGGGATCTAGCTCCGTGGTCCAGCGGACGCGGGTGAGACCGGCATCCTGGTCCACCTCGGTCTCGGACCGAAGTCCATTGGTCAGATCATATGACTGTATGCCCCGCTCGTGGAGCAGTGGGATGTGCCGATTGACCCGTATGCGGAAGTCCTCCCACGACCGCTTCTGCTGCGGTGTCCAGCCGATCTCGGCGATGGCGAGTAGGCGTGGGAATATCTTATACTCCAGTGCTTCATTCGTCTTGACATACTCGGTCCACATATTTCCCTGCACTCCCAGCACCAGCGCGCGCTCCTCGGGGGAGAGCTCCTCCGGCACCGGGTCGAGGGTGTAGGTCTGTGCGAGGTCGCAGTAGCCCTCATTGCTCTCGTAGTCCACGGAGAGAGGATCCTCCTGATAGTAGTCGAGGTAGCACTGTGGACTCGGGGTCATGATCACCTGATGCCCGCTGCGGACGGCACGCAGTCCGCCCTCCATTCCTCTCCAGGACATAACGATCGCACCCGGTGCCAGACCTCCCTCGAGGATCTCATCCCAGCCGATGAAGTGTCGCCCGTCCTTCTCGATCATCTCGCCCATACGGTGGATGAAGTAGCTCTGCAGCTCATCCACGTCCTTGAGCTTGGCACGACGCATCACCTCGCGACACTTGGGACAGCTCTTCCATGCATGCTTGCCCGCCTCGTCCCCACCGAGGTGGATGTAAGCGGAGGGGAAAATGTCGTACACCTCGCTTAGGACATCGCGGAGGAACTGGTAGCTCATCGGATTTCCGATGCAGAAGTCACTCTCTCCCCGCCGAGCTCTCCCGCTGCAGCTCAGCATCGGATAGGCGTGCAGCACCTCCTCACTGTGGCCCGGCATCTCTATCTCCGGGATCACCGTGATGCCTCGGGCGGCAGCATAGGCAACGATCTCCCGTGCCTGCTCCTGCGTGTAGTATCCGCCATAAGCGTCTGATGTCCCCTCCTTAGCGTAGCGCCGATCGCCCTCTATCCACCACTTCACCCAGTCGCTCTCGGTGCGATAGGCGGTCCGCTCAGTGAGCCGGGGGCGGCTCTTGATCTCCAAGCGCCAGCCACCGGCATCGGTAAGATGCCAGTGGAACCGATTGAGCTTGTACCGCTGCATCTCGTCGAGAAGCTTCTTCACCTCCTCCACACCGAAGAAGTGCCGGCTCTCGTCGAGCATCAGTCCGCGGTACTCGAGCCGTGGCTTGTCCTTGATCTCCACCGTAGGGATCCCTGTCGGCAGGATCAGCTGCCGAAGCGTCTGTAGGGCGTAGCCGATCCCATCCTCATCGGCAGCAGTGATCCGGATGCCGCCTCGCTTGACGGAGAGAGTGTAGGCTCCCGGCGTGGTCAGCTCCTTGGCGTCTATCGTGCAGACGACTGACCCGTAGGTGTACTCCGGCGTCAGCTCCAGCGTGGGCAGCCCCGCCCTGCTGAGGTCCGCATTGAGCCCCTCGACGAGGATGCGGTTTCGCTCGTCCGCCGAGGGGAGGACGATCGTGTGTCCCTTGGTGAGTGGCACCACACCACCATCCTGCCATACCACCTCCTCGGGCATCGGAAGCAGGGCAGGGTAGTCGGACGACTTATCTCCAAGCCGACAGCTCGATAGGATGAGGAGAAGTAGGGTAAAGGCGATCGCTGAGTGTCTCATGGTCTCTCTGGTAGCAGGGTAAAAAAGAGTGTGCACCCTCTTCCGCCTAAGGTCTAGCCTTACGATCGGGGTGCACACTCATGATGAAATCAATATTGTCGACTTAGAGTGTAGCGTGGTCTGCCTGTGCCCAGCCTCTGAGTCCCTCGATGAGGGCGTCGTTCTCCGCCTGATGGGGGAGGGGGGCGATGCGAATTTCGTTGCCATGGATGTCGATCCCCTTGGCTGCTGTGCCGACGAGGATGTGGTGCTCCTTCAGCAGATACTCCGCCACCTGCTGAGCGGGACTGCTGCACTCTACGAGGAAGAATGGGGCATCACTGAGCTTGCTCTCAAATCCCTCGATCTTGTCGATCTCCTTGGCGAGCAGTCGAGCATCCCTCAGCCACTTACGGATGGGGATCGTGAAGGATGCAGGGTGCACAAGCACGTAATGGACCGCCTCCAGCGCGAGCGAACTAATCCCCGTCGGGACGTAGTCCTCCCTGAGACCGTTGATGAAGTCCGGTCGGGCGCAGATATAGCCGACGCAGAGCCCGGCGAGGTTGTAGGCGCGGGAGAAGGACGAGAGTACCACGAGATTGGGGTACTTCTGGATGTCCGACTCCTTCAGCGTCTCCTCGAGGACATACTTCCGCATAGAGAGGTCGACGATGATCGTGGTGTCGGGATGCTTCTTGAGGAGCGAGAGGAGATCTCTGTGGCGGTAGACCTTGCCGTCCGGATTGTTGGGCACGGAGAGCCAGACGAAGTCGATCCCGTCTGTCACCAGATCCGAGAGCTGCGTCCCCTCAGGTGCCTCCGTCACTTCGTGCCCGGCGTGGTGAAGCGCTTGGCGAAACTCCATCCCGGTAGGCGGAAGGATCAGTGAGCGTGCCCCGCGATGTGCATCGGCGATCAGCCGAACCGCACCATCACCACCGTCGGTGATGAGAAGCTCGTCCTCGTCGATCTCCAGTCGACGCGAGAGCAGCCGTGCGATCCGTGCGCTGCTGTCGCCGGGAGCCTTGGAGATCAGGTCGATCTGATTGACTAAGTGCTCCTTGATCGGATCGAGACGAGCGCCCTGCCACTTGAGGGTGCTAAAGTCGAGCACCACCTCCTCTTCCTTCTCCTGCTCTCTACGAGCAGAACCTTTAGCCGTATGAGTCATAAGTCGATATGAATGCGATTCAATTTTCCTAAGGTCAAAGGTACCAATAATCGATCACTCGATCATCCGTCTTTTCTGCTCAGCAGCAGATATCCCGCTGCTTCTTGATCAGGTCAAGATGGACTTCGGTGCCATGGATGAGAGTCTGGGCGATCGGGCAGTGGGCTTCGGTCATCTCTAGCCAGCGGCGCTTCTGGTCGGCGTCAGCCTCGAGGTCCGCCTCCATCCGGATGTCGATCCTCCGGATAGCCGGTCCCAGTTCAGGCTCCAGCTCTCCGATGACCGTCAGGCGAAGGCTCCGCAGCTCGATGCCGATGCGCTCAGCAGATCGGTGTGCGACGACATTGACGCAGCCGGCGAGAGCGCCGAGGAGTACCTCGACCGGATTGGCAGCCTCATCGGTCCCGCCCTCGTCGGTCGGTTCATCGGTATGAAATACAAATTGCCGGACCTTGATCTCTGTGCGACATTCAGTCTCTGAGGTGGCTCTCGCCACCAGCTTGATGGTGTTTCTTTCGTTCATATCTGAGTGATTGCTCATTTATTTCTGTCTCAAACATACCACATATGTTTTAATTGTGTCTGCGTGGTGACATAAATAGCAGGGCTGACGTTTTTGGATTTGCCTGGGGTCTTCCTGAGCAAAAACAAGAAAAATGTCTGAAAATCAGGGCATTAAGCTTGTGTAACCGGCGAATTATTCGTACCTTTATACCTGATAATCAATCGTTTGTCTCTCTTTTTAAGCGTTATTAGGTATGAATAATTTGCTCTCGGTCATCTCGCTTATTCCTGAGTTCAGGAAAGGAAATCATCTGGTTTATCCCATTGATTACCTTTTGCTTGTGGCTTTTTGCACAATGATGTGCAACCAAACTTCGTGGCATGCGATGGAGGACTATGCCGAGATCCA
>NZ_AQWR01000045.1 GCF_000375645.1 Porphyromonas bennonis DSM 23058 = JCM 16335
GGCTATTGGACGAGTCGGACGTTCTGCCAAATATACTAGGCTCTGACAGCATACCGGCATCCGCAAGGATGCCCGTTCCATAGGCATCGGTCGAGGCACGAAGTGCCGAAGACCGATGTATAAGNGTACGCATTAGGCCTCGACCCCTTGCGGGTCNCCGGNAAAGAGGATTTCTGCTCGGCGACCCGCAAGGGGTCGAGGGGGTAGGGACGGGTCTCTGTACATCGGTCACCGCTTCGCGGATGACCGATGCCTATGGAGCGAGCACCCTTCGGGTGCCTCACGGATGAGCCCCCTTGGTCTATGATTACCCCAATGCTCAAATGCGTCACCCCTGGTGGGAGACCGGAGGCTTTTTCTACTTTTCAGAAAAAGGGGGTAACTTTACCCTCCGAGACAAGACTATGAGCAAGCTGACGCAATACATCGAGCTGACACTGGGGGAGCAGAGCAAGTTTGCCCTCCCGGGGCTGGGGACGTTCCGTATCGACCGTCTGCCGGCGCGCCTCGACCGAGCCAAGGGACTGATCTACCCGCCGAGGAAGCAGGTTCGCTTCAATTCCGGCAACGCCGCCGATGACGGCATCCTCCGCCGACTTTACCTATCCGGCGAGGGAAGCCCCGAGGAGCAGGCGCTCGCTGCCGGGGAGCGTCTTCGGGCCGATATTGCCGAGCTGTCTGAGAGACTGGAGACCGGCGCCCCGGTCACCATCGGACACCTCGGGATGCTGATACGAGATCCGTGGCAGAGCGGTAAGATCACCTTCCGCAGCGATGGCGGGGCGCGGGGATTTGACCTCCCGGCGGTGACGCTGATGATGCGCGATGGAGCGGTCCCGGAGGAGAGGAAGGAGATCCCCCTTTACTCCACCACAGAGCAGCCGGCGCCACCGGCGGAGCCAATCCTTGACGAGCCGGTGCAGACCGAAGAAGTCTCCACGCCGACCGAGACACCGACGCCGCCCATCGAGCCGAGGAATCCCGAGCCACATCACACACAGAGTAAGAGCAAGGCGGTACAGATCATCATCGGCTGCCTGATCGGGCTCGTCCTACTCGGTGGGATCATTCTCCTAATCACTCGAGGCGGTAAGCCCACCTCTCACCCGAAGCCCGTCCCCACGGAGCAGGCGACGAAAGCAGTGGAGCAGGCGAAGCCGGTCGTCGAGACCCCCGAGGAGTCCGTCGCCAAGCCGGCTGAGCCGAAGCGAGAGACCTATGAGGGACTGCCGATCTACCGGCAGGGGGAGATCACTCCGCGGCACTACATCATCATCGCCAGTCTGATGACTGACAGGGAGATGGAGAATTACCTCAAGTCGCACAAGCTCCTCGAGACCTTCCCCGACGCCGGCATCCTGATGATGCGTAACGGTCAGCGACGGATCTTCTCCCACGCACTGGAGGACTCGGATCGCGCAGTGGAGCAGATGAGAGAGGTGCGGAAGGAGAGGGAGTACAGTCAGTCCTGGATCTATCTTGATAAATAAATACAGCGTATGAATAGGCAGGTATTAGCGACGATCGCCGTGATACTGGGTCTCCTCGGAGCGCTCTACTACATCTACGAGATGGTGACGGGACCGGCACCCTGGCACGACCACATCTATATGGTGGCACTCTTTGCCCTGATCTCCGTATTCAGCTATCCCAACGCCTGCTATGGCTCCCCCGGCGAGATCCACTCGCTCTACCTGCTCGACCGAGCGTGGCGCGAGGTGGCAGCCGGCTACATCGTTATCGGAGTGCTGCTGGTGGTGAGTCTCATCCTCCACTGCACGCAGTCACTCGACTACCTCCGGGAGGAGCTGGCGTCACTCCTTGTCCTCGCCGCCTTTGCCGGCAGCACCTACTACCGCTACCGCAAGCAGCGCAAGCGCCTTAGGTAACTCCACACAAAAAAAAGAGCCCCCCGCAAGTTTCGTACTTGCGGGGGGCTCTTGTAAAGGCTCCTTAGATCAGAGGTAGCGACCCTCACTGAGACTGTGCTCGGGAGTCTCTCCGAAGGGGAAGTACCAGAGGTCATCCAGTGCCTCCTGCTCGGTGATGCCGGCGGCGTCGCTCAGCTTCTCCACCAGGAGCCTCTCCTCAGGTTTCAGCTTGGAGAGGTCGTGCGTATTGGTCGAGAGGTACTCACCGGCGTTGGCAAAGACAACGAAGGGGATCCCCTTCAGGTTGATGTCCACCACATCTGTAGCTCGCTGCTTGGGCGTCATACCGTAGAAGGGCGACGGACGACCGCCCTCGCCGCTAAACTTGCTGGATCTCGCATGGAGGAGTGTCAGCTGTAGCTCGAATCGGATCTCTGTCACGGGGAACTCCATAAAGCCCTTCAGCCCGATCGGATTAGAGATGCCGGTGTACTTTGCCCCGTCGTATAGCGACTTATCCCAAGGGTTGGTATCGAAGTAGTAGTAATACATGTATTGGTAGTCACCGTCGGTAAATTTCATAGTCGGGTCGCCAAACTCTGTGGAGCGAATGTTGCGGGCGGTGAAGAAGAACTGGTGTCGCTTGTCCTCGCCATTGGTGGCAAATTGACCCGTGATCTCCTTCCCCTCCTTATCGTACATCTTGATGAGGAGGCCATACTGGCGGTTGGCGAGACCAGCTTGATCTTCGGCGATGAAGGTCTGATCAGTCCAGTCCCTCTTGGCCGGATCGATGATCGTGGAGAGGTCTGGAGACTTCACGCCCTCCTTGCCGCCCTGAACGATGAAGCGGTCGACTCCCTTGGGCGAGATCTGCCACCCCTTGCCGGGAACCTCCTCGAGGATCATCACCTGCTCGCGCGTCAGGTACTTCACGCCCTTCTGCTCAGGCGTGGCGTGCACCTTATTGCCGTGGAAGTGGCAGTCGAAGAGGATCAGCTCGATCTTCTTCGGGTCGTCGTGATTCTTATTCTGTACCTCGTCGACAGGGGTACTGGGCTTGCAAGCTGCGAGACCAAGAGTCAGGAGCAGCAGGGAGATAAGCGTTGTGTAGATAGTTTTCTTCATGATATCAAAAGTGATAGGTCACGGCCAGTCGCACATCCCGACCGAGGTCGTGTGCGTAGTACCGCGAGAGATTAGTGTATTCCTTATATTCCTTATTCAGCAGATTGGAGACGGAGAGTGCGATGCTGAGCGACTGCTCTCCGGAGAGCGGGATCATCGTCCCCGCCTCGAGTCCGAGGAGATGGTAAGCCGGCGGAGCGTAAGGGATCAGATCCTGATCGGGATCAAATCGCCGCTGCTTGGCCACATACTTATGCGACAGCCTGATCGTGGTCTCCCGCCAGAGGGGGAGCTTCACGTCGATCGTCTGAGTGAGGCGAAACGGGGGGATGAAGGGGAGATACCGCCCGGTGGAGCGCTCGTTGCCGAGGACGATGCCCCCCAGCACCCGGTACGAGATTCGGTCGGTGAGCGACCAGCGGACCTCCGCATCCACACCGCGGAGAAAGGCGGAGGTACTACGGTAGCGGAAGAGCGGGTAGACGCCGCTGAGGACCGGGAAGAAGTCTCCCGTCGGAGCCTTGTAGATATACCCTCCGATCCACTGCAGATAGCCCTCGATCGATGCGCGAATGGCGCTCGAGGAGTAGTCGATGGCGGCAATCCACTTCAGCGCCCGCTCGCTACCCATCGTTTCATCCCCCTTGAGATAGAGCCCGCCGGCCGCATCCAGTCCCTCGCTCCAGAGCTCCGCCACATGGGGCGCCCGCCAGGCGCTGCCGAGCTGCGTCGTGAGAGCGAGGGAGGGAAGGAGGTGGTAGTGTGCCGCCGCCATGGCAGTGAGATTGAGATACCGCCGCTCACCCCCATAGGGACGGGAGTAGAGGTCGATGCCCTCGGCATTGAGGTAAAGGCCATCGATCCGCCCGCCCGCCTCGAGAGCCAGCCGCTCAGTCTGGTACTTCTGCACCCCGTAGAGCCCGCCCGAGAGGCGTACATAATTGGGGATCAGGGGAACCACTCCCGTACCGGGCTGATTGTAGTTATTGCTGTAGGTGACCCCGCTCCCCACTTCGCTCGACCAGGGACCATAGCTTTTCGACCAAGTGAAGTCGCCCTGAGCATTGTCGAGCGTCAGGCTCACACTCGGGATCGAGGAGCGATCCATACGGCGGAAGTGGTACTCCCGCTGACGGTCGCGCTGGTAGGCGAGGCAGAGGGCGAGGGTGCCAAGGTGGTCGCTGTGATACTCCCCCCGCAGGCGGAGGTTGTGATGGACCGATCGGTGACGGGGGAAGGCTATGGAGCGAGAGAAAGGGGCAGTCTCCACCGGGCGTCCCAGTCGGATCCGCTCCTGCAGCTGGTCGACGCTGCCGAGCTGTGCACCGAAGTAGATCCCCTCGTCGTGGTCGCTCAGGTTATAAAAGAGCTCCACCAGCCCCTTCTCCCCCTTCCACCCGAGATTGAGGTCAAGGTCTCCAGCTCGAGAGCCGGTATTATTAAGGAGATATGTGGCGGTCGATCGATCCCCTGCATTGGCATACGCCGCCTGGAGACGGTAGGCAAAGGAGGGCAAAGGACTCCCGGCGAGCGCAAAGTCAGCTCCGAGGCTGCGACCATTAGAGCCATACTCCGCTCCGACCCGCCCGGTAGTTCGCTCGCCGTAGGGCAGCAGAGGGCTGTCCACGATGATCACCCCGCCAAGGGCATCGCTGCCGTAGCGAACCGACTCTGCCCCCTTGAGAACGGTGATCATACCGGCATGCCCAGCGTGGAGCCGGGTACCGAAGTCGACATTCCACTGCTGCGCCTCCTGCCGCACGCCGTTTCGGATGATCAGGATCCTATTCCCCGAGAGCCCGTGGATCACCGGCACTCCCTCGCCACTACCGGTGCCGATGCTGCTTACCCCCTTGACCATCGTCAGCGCATCGGTCAGGTCCTGCCGGATCGTCCGGTGGAGGTCATCGGAGGTGATCACCTCGCCGACCATCGTTCGCTCCTTGGGCGTCCGCTGTGCCACCACCTCGACAGCGCCCAGGAGTTCGCGCGCAGGATGCATATAAATGGTGGTATCCCTCAGGTTCGCCACCGGAATCGCGAAGGGATCATAGCCGACAAAACTGCCGACGAGCCGATCCCCCCTTTGTCCTGCATCCGTCGGGACAAGGGCGAGACCTGCGCCATCCGTGAGATAGGTGTGACGACCCAGCCGGAGGATCACGCCCGGCAGAGGCTGTCTGTCCTCGGCATCGAGGACGGTGACCCGCCACGACTGAGCCGCCGCTGACAGGGTCAGGAGCGTGAGCAGTGTCCCCAAGAGGGTACACCTCACGCCGTCATATAATAAGTGTGTCATTGGATTTCTCTCTACAGTACAACAAAGCCGACCGCTCCGGAGAGCGACCGACGCCAGGCGTTACAGTAGAGAGAAAGGAGGAGCACGGAGAGCCGGAAGAGTGACAGAAACCGAGCTAAGTGTCCGAGTCGGAGCCACGCAAAGCTCCACAGCAGGGGTCTGAGGTGCAGTGACCTCAGGAGTCCCCTCACCCTCGGCAAAAGTCTCGGAGAGAAAGTGGACGAAGAGACAGCCGGTGGTACTCGTCGCCGAGGTGTCGCAGAGACCGCTGACGTGATCGGGCGACGAGAGGTGGACCGGCAGCGTCACCGCCACCGAGCCAAAGACCGCCAGCATCACGCCGGCCAGCACCCTTATGAGTTGCTCTCTCTTCATTTCTCCGCAAAGATATAGAAAAACAGCCCAACATGCCTCCATCTATCTAAACTATTTAGGCATGGCGCATCTGAGATAATTTCCACTTTTCATCAGAAAGAAGCAGAAAAAGACATCAAGAGACTCTGTGAGACATTTGCTCCGTACGCAGGTGGTATTTTTGCACCACTAAAGCTTCTGAAAAAGTCAGACGTCAACCTACTGCCGGGGTGAGGACATACCTCTCCTGGACCACCATCCTCCATCGGTATTTCGGGCTCTTGGAGGCGCCCTATCGGGTGCTTCGTACACGTCTGTAGAATGATTCTCCGCACCACTCAGATGCATCACCCAGAGCGAGAGGAGTGGTGCTTTTGTGATTGGACGGAATTAGGGCTAAATTTGTAGTCCCATTATACTGAGTATCCTGTGCCGTGTACCATCGACCTTAGACGAGGATGACGCCAAGCGGCACATATATATATTGAGAGAAAAAGAATGATCGTATCGTACAACTTGCTCAAGAAGTATGTCGACCATGACCTCACAGCTGAGGAGGTCAGCGACATCCTGACATCAACCGGTCTGGAGTCAGACGGCGTGGAGACGCGCGAGTCGATCCGTGGCGGACTGCGCGGTCTCGTCATCGGTAAGGTGCTCACCTGCGTCCCGCACCCCAACTCTGACCACCTCCACATCACCACCGTGGATCTCGGTAGCAAGTACAGCCCGGACGGACCCCTACAGATCGTCTGCGGTGCACCCAATGTAGCTGCCGGGCAGACTGTCGTGGTGGCCACCATCGGCTGCACGCTCTACGACGGGGAGGAGTCCTTTACGATCAAGAAGAGCCGTATGCGCGGTGAGGACTCCTTCGGCATGATCTGCGCAGAGGATGAGATCGGGCTCGGAACCGCCCATGACGGGATCATGGTGCTGCCGGACGACATCCCCGCCGGGACCGAGGCGGCCGACTACTTCGGCGTACACTCCGATCAGGTGATCACGATCGACATCACCCCCAATCGCGTCGACGGTACATCTCTCTACGGCGTGGCTCGCGACCTCTACGCTTACCTCCGCTCGCGCGGACTTCGTACGGCGCTCCATAAGCCTGAGGTGAGTGAGATAAAGGGGGAAGGGCACCCGGTGAGCCTACATATCGACGCCCCGGAGGCTGCTCCTCGCTATGCAGGAGTGGTCGTACGCGGGCTGAAGGTCGGTCCCTCGCCTAAGTGGCTTCGCGAAGCACTTGAGACGATGGGCGTCCACCCGGTGAATAATGTGGTTGATGCTGCCAACTTTGTCCTTATGGAGATCGGACAGCCGCTTCACACCTTTGACCTCGATAAGGTCAGGGGCGGCGAGGTGCACGTCCGGCTCGCTAAGGCGGGTGAGAAGCTCAACGCACTGGACGGCAAGGAGTACGAGCTGACGGAGAGGGATCTGGTGATCGCCGACGCCACCGACCCGATCTGCATCGCCGGCGTGATCGGTGGGAAGGACTCCGGCATCACTGAGGAGACGACCAATATGTTCCTCGAGTGTGCCACCTTCCACCCAACGTACGTGCGCAAGACCGCCCGCCGGCACGGACTCAATACAGATGCCTCCTTCCGCTACGAGAGGGGACTGGATCCCAATGAGATCCCCTACGCCCTCCGCCGCGCCGTGGACCTGATCACCGAGGTGGCAGGGGGCGAGGTGGCGAGTGCCATCTACGACGAGTACCCCGATCCCGTAGGTCCCTACAAGATCGACCTCTCGTGGAAGCGCCTCTATGGTCTGATCGGCTTCGAGATCGACAAGGCTCAGGTGCGTAATATCCTCGAGTCGCTTCTGATCACCATCACCGGTGAGGACGAGGAGGGGATCCACGTGGAGGTGCCGCGCTATCGCTTCGACGTGACACACGATGTGGACCTGATCGAGGAGATCCTCCGCATCTACGGATACAATACCTATCAGGCACCGGACCAGCGACTGACGCTGACGATGGGCGCCCCCTCCTACCAGGATCAGAGCGTCCGCTACCAGCAGGTGATCAGCGAGCAATTGGTGGGAGCGGGATTCTTCGAGATCCTGAATAATTCCCTCTCCAAAGAGTCCTACTACAGCGATGAGGAGAGCAGCAAGCGGGCCGTCAGGGTGATGAATCCCCTCTCCGCCGATCTCTCCACCCTTCGTCAGACTTTGGTCCACGGCGGACTGGAGTCGATCGAGCGGAATCTGAATCGCAAGGCGACGAACATCCGATTCTTCGAGTTTGGCAACACTTACACCCGCATGGACGAGAGGGAGGAGAATCCGCTACGTGGCTTCCACGAGAGCTTTCGCCTCGGGCTCTGGATGACCGGGGATACCGACACCGGCAACTGGATCACCCCCGAGCGGGAGGTCTCTGTCTATGAACTGAAGGGAGTACTCGAGCAAATCCTGATCCGCATGGGCGTGAGCGCAGGAGAGATCAGCAGCGAGCAGAGGGAGGACGACCCGCTCTACGAGAAGTGTCAGGTACTCTCGCTGAAGGGCGGCGAGACCTTTGCCCGCTGGGGACTCCTCAACCGGGAGATGCTGACGACGATGCACGACATTGACGTGCCGGTCTACTTCGCTGAGATCAAGTGGGACATCCTGCTCCACCGCGTCCTCGGTCGACTGACCAAGGCGACGAGCATCCCCCGCTTCCCCTCCGTCAAGCGCGACTTCGCACTCCTCGTCGACAAGAGTGTCACCTTCGACACCATCAAGCAGGCGGCAGAGAAGGCGGAGCCCAAGCTGCTGAGGAGCGTCGAGCTCTTCGACGTATACGAGGATAAGACCCTGCCTGAGGGCAAGCGGTCGTATGCGGTCACCTTTGAGCTCCTCGACCCGGACAAGACGCTGAGCGATAAGGCGATCGAGAAAGCAATGAAGAAAATTTTCAACCAAATCGAGCACGCTACCGGAGCTACCCTCCGATAAAACGGTCGACTGAGACTATAGATACAGACAATCATGGGAAGAGCATTTGAGTACAGAAAAGCGCGTAAGATGAAGCGCTGGGGTAATATGGCCCGCACCTTTACCAAGCTGGGCAAGGAGATCACTATCGCGGCACGCGACGGCGGTCCCGATCCCGACACCAACCCCCGCCTGCGCGTACTCATCCAGACCTCCAAGAAGGAGAATATGCCCAAGGAGAATGTCCAGCGTGCGATCAAGAAGGCGACGGACAAGGATCAGGCGAATTATGAGATCGTGACGTACGAGGGCTATGCTCCGCACGGCATTGCGATCTTCGTGGAGACCATGACCGACAATACGACCCGCACGGTGGCCAATCTCAGGAGCTACTTCACTAAGTTCGGCGGAAGCCTCGGCGTGAATGGTAGTGTGGAGTTCCTCTTTGATCACAAGGTGGTCTTCACCGTCACGCCCAAGGAGGAGGGCAAGGAGTACGATCCCGAGGAGCTGCTCCTGGAGCTGATCGATGCCGGTGCAGAGGATGTCTCCAAGTCGGACGACGGCTATACGGTGACGGGAGACTTTGCCGTCAATGGCGACCTGCAGTCCGCACTCGAGGGTATGGACTTCGAGATCCAGTCGGCAGACTTCATTCGCGAGCCTAAGATGACGAAGGAGATCACTCCCGAGGAGCGCGAGGAGGTCAATACTCTGATCGACAAGATCGAGGACGACGATGATGTGCAAAACGTCTTCTCCGACATGGCGGAGGACGACAGCGAGGAGGAGTAAGTCTACACCCTGATATGAGCGAGGAGGAGATGGACAGAGAGACAGAGGATCGGACGGAGGAGAAAAAGCGGACAATGAGTGCAGGACGAGCCGTCGGGATCACGCTGCTAAACCTACTGGCAATGGTCGTCGTGGGGGCGCTTATCGTGGTGGGAGCACTCTATCTCCTCGATGTCTACACCCACCATGGAGAGGCGGTCAAGGTGCCGGATCTCTCCGGTATGACCCGGGAGGAGGCGATGAGTGCGGTCCGGCCTATGGATCTGGACCTCGAGATTGTCGACTCGATCTATACCGAGGGACTGGCTCCAGGAGTGATCCTAAGGACCTCTCCCGGTCCCGGATCGATCATCAAGAAGCATCGAACGATCTTCCTCACCACCAATACCACGACCGTGGAGCAGGTGGTGATGCCTGCCGTCTACGACACCTCCCGCCGCCGTGCCGAGGCGGCTCTCCGCTCAGCGGGATTCATCGACGTGACGGTCAAGATGGTCCCCGGACGGTACAATGACCTCGCCGTGGAAGTATCAGACCGCCAGACAGGCCGAGTGATCCAGCCGGGGACGAAGCTGCCATTCAATACTCCGCTCGTCCTGTCGATCACCTCCACCATCTCGCTCGACAGTCTCTACGATGCCGATACCACAGCTATAGATAGCGAGGTCGCCGAAGCCCTTGAGCGGATCGGTCAGACGGAGGAGCCCGATGGTGAGGATCTGCCGGAACTCTGAGAGACAGCCACACAGCACACACCTTACACCAGATGACCGAGAGAGACCTACCGACAGACACGGAGCCGGTAGACGAGGAGGATGAGGAGGTAGACCAGCTCTATGAGCACTACGCCATACGAGCGGATCAGGGGCAGGAGCCTCTGAGGGTCGACCGATTCCTCGTCAATATGATGCCGAAGATCTCC
The DNA here is from genome assembly GCF_000375645.1 of Porphyromonas bennonis DSM 23058 = JCM 16335. Classification (GTDB taxonomy): domain Bacteria; phylum Bacteroidota; class Bacteroidia; order Bacteroidales; family Porphyromonadaceae; genus Porphyromonas_A; species Porphyromonas_A bennonis. The sequence continues at coordinate 10,313 of NZ_AQWR01000045.1, forward strand.
CGCAACCGTATCCAGCGGGCAGCCTCCTCCGGCTTCATCTTCGTCAACGGCGAACCGGTCAAGTCCAATTATAAGGTCAAGCCTCTCGACTGCGTCTCTATGCGACTGGAGCGTCCGCCGATGACCCTTGAGATCACTCCCCAGGAGATGCCTCTCGAGATCGTCTACGAGGATGACTGGCTCTTGGTGGTCAATAAGCCGGCCGGGCTGGTGGTCCACCCGGGGCACGGCAACTGGGACGGGACGCTCCTCAATGGGCTCGCCTGGTACCTGCGGAATAACCCCGACTTCGATGTCAACGATCCGGCGATAGGACTGGTCCACCGCATCGACAAAGACACCAGCGGACTCCTTGTGATCGCCAAGACGGCGGAGGTAAAGAGCTCACTTGGGAAGCAATTCTTCGACCACTCCACCCGACGCGAGTACGTGGCGGTGATCTGGGGACATATGGACCCGGCGGATGGCGTTCTGAGGAGCAATCTCGCTCGAGACCCGCGCGACCGGACGAGGATGGCCGCCTTCCCCTACGAGGGCGAAGTGGGCAAGACAGCCGTGACCCACTACGCCACGGAGGAGTACCTCGGCTACCTCAGCCAGGTACGGTGCCGCCTCGAGACGGGACGGACCCACCAGATCCGTGTCCACCTCTCGTATGAAGGTCACCCGCTCTTCAATGACGCTGTCTACGGTGGGGACCGGATCCTCCGAGGAAATCGCTTCGCCAGCTACAAGAAATTTGTGGAGAATGCCTTTGCTATCTGCCCGAGGCAGGCGCTGCATGCTCAGACACTGGGCTTCTTTCACCCCATACTCAAGCGACAGATGGACTTCTCGAGTACACTACCGCCCGATATGACCGCCCTGATCGAGAAGTGGCGGAAGTACGTCGACGACGGCAATGTGGAGAACCTCTGACCTTATCTTATCATGGATCAAGAAAAACTAAAGATTGCGCTCATCGCCGGCGGCTATAGTGGCGAGTACACCGTCTCCCTGTCAAGTCAGGAGGGACTGATGAAGTTTCTCTCCGACAGCCCGTACGAGATCTATCCGGTGCTGCTGAGACGTGACCACTGGACGGTGCTCGGTCTGGAGGGCGACCCGGAGATCGACAAGGGGGACTTCTCCTTCGTCCACCCCGAGACGGGACGCAAGGTCCGCTTCGACTTCGCCTACATCACCATCCACGGCACGCCGGGCGAGGACGGGCACCTGACCGGCTATCTCGACATGCTCCAGATCCCTTACTCCTGCTGCCCGACGCTGATCGGGGCACTCACCTTCGACAAGTACGTCTGCGCTCGCTACCTCTCCACCTTTGGGATCAAGATCGCCCCGGCTGTCCGGCTCACCAAATACGACAGGATCGACATTGACGATCTGCTCCGAGAGCCGGGTTTACCATGCTTCGTCAAGCCCAATAACGGCGGCTCCAGCATCGCCACGACGCACGTCACCGAGCGGGAGCAGCTGCAGCCGGCGATAGAGAAAGCCCTCGCCGAGAGCGGCGACGTGATGATCCAGTCACTCATCACCGGCACCGAGATCACCTGTGGCGCCTATGAGGACGCCGAGGGGATCCACATCCTGCCGATCACCGAGGTGGTGCCCAAGAGTGAGTTCTTCGACTACGATGCCAAGTACAATGGCGCCGTGGACGAGATCACGCCGGCCCGCATCCCTGAGGAGACGACAGCGCGTGTCAGGGAGCTGACCCACCAGATCTACCGTCACCTACGAGCTGCCGGCATCATCCGGGTCGACTACTTCATCGAGAGCGACGGCACGCCGGTGCTGCTGGAGGTCAATACCACCCCCGGCATGACCGCCACCAGCTTTATCCCCCAGCAGATCCGCGCCGCCGGACTCGCTCCAGGCAAGGTGCTGGAGGGGATCATCGACTTCCTCTACCAGCGGTCACGCCGTTAGCAGACGGTCATCACCAAGCCATCCAGGGTCACGTCTCACGCGAGGCGTGACCCTTTTTCATTTTTGATCTTATAAAAGAGGGCTGATGGACCACTTAAGTCGGACACTTTGGGTATATTTGCCATCGGTAAAGAAAGATTTTTAGTACTAATCCCTATAGACAATGAGAAGAATGGAAATTCAGAACGTACATGGTCGCGAGATCCTCGACTCTCGCGGCAACCCCACCGTAGAGGTAGAGGTAGAGCTGGAGTATGGCATCATCGGTCGCGCTTGCGTCCCCAGTGGTGCTTCCACGGGTGAGAACGAGGCTCTCGAGCTCCGCGACGGCGACAAGAAGCGCTACTGCGGCAAGGGCGTCCTCAAGGCGGTGGAGAATGTCAATACCAAGATCGCTCCCGAGCTGATCGGCATGGACGTCCTCGACCAGCGCGGCATCGACCAGAAGATGCTCGAGCTCGACGGTACCAAGACCAAGTCCAAGCTGGGAGCCAACGCCATCCTCGGCGTCTCCCTCGCTTGCGCTCGTGCTGCCGCCACTGCACTCGACCTGCCCCTCTACCGCTATATCGGCGGCACCAATACGTACGTCCTCCCGGTCCCGATGATGAATATCATCAATGGCGGTGCACACTCTGATGCGCCTATCGCCTTCCAGGAGTTTATGATCCGCCCCGTGGGTGCCGAGACTTTCCGTGAGGGTCTCCGCATGGGTACCGAGGTCTTCCACGCTCTCGCTAAGCTGCTCAAGAAGCGCGGTCTCTCCACCGCTGTCGGTGACGAGGGTGGCTTCGCCCCCAAGCTCGACGGCATCGAGGACGCCCTCGACTCCATCATCCTGGCTGTCAAGGACGCCGGCTACGAGCCTGGCAAGGACGTGCGCATCGCCATGGACTGCGCTGCATCTGAGTTTGCTGTACAGGAGGATGGCAAGTGGTACTACGACTACCGCCAGCTCAAGAGCGGTATGCCCAAGGACCCCAATGGCAAGAAGCTGACGGCCGAGGAGCAGATCGACTACCTCGAGCAGCTCATCTCCAAGTACCCCATCGACTCCATCGAGGATGGTCTGGATGAGAACGACTGGGAGAATTGGGTCAAGCTCACCGACCGCATCGGCGACCGCTGCCAGCTCGTGGGTGACGACCTCTTCGTGACCAACGTCGACTACCTCAAGAAGGGTATCGAGATGGGCGCTGCCAATTCGATCCTCATCAAGGTCAATCAGATCGGCACCCTCACCGAGACGCTCGACGCCATCGAGATGGCTCACCGCGCCGGCTACACCAGCGTCACCAGCCACCGCTCCGGTGAGACTGAGGACACCACCATCGCCGACATCGCCGTGGCCACCAATAGCGGTCAGATCAAGACCGGCTCTCTCAGCCGCACCGACCGCATCGCTAAGTACAATCAGCTGCTCCGCATCGAGGAGGAGCTGGGTGACAAGGCTCAGTACGGCTACTGCAGCGTAAGCCGCAAGAAGTAATCTCTCCCTCGAGAGAGCCCACAGGGGGCGACAGGTCAGACCGACTTGTCGCCCCCTTTTCTTTTCATCACCTCCCGAGACAGTCAGGTACAGTGGATCAAGACTCCCTAAAAAAGACCTTTGCAAAATGGTCTTTCGCCGAAAAAGCACCGCTTTTTCGGCAGGGACTTTGAAGAATACCCCAGATGCAAGGAACTGAGAGTGAGGACGAAGGGAGTGTTCTTACGCACATGACCAAGTCCTAATCTCGAAAGTGACGCCGCAGATGGGGTTTTATGCAAAGGTCCCTAAAAGAGATCCAAATGGTGGACCATGCCGCAGGGGTGACGCATTTGAGCCTTAAGGCAAAGAAGTGATAATCCCTGTCGCTGTGCAATCCTGTCGACTGATCCCAGCCATGCTGCTACCGCCTGCCGATCCCGCAGG
>NZ_AQWR01000046.1 GCF_000375645.1 Porphyromonas bennonis DSM 23058 = JCM 16335
TCGTTTCCCGGGGTCTTCGGCACTTCGTGCCTCGACACCCGGTCTAAAAAGCGATGATCCCTCCGGGGCTTCGCCCCTGCGGGATCGGCATGCGGCAGCAGCAGGGCTGGGATCAGTCGACAGGATTGCACAGCGACAGGGATTATCACTTCTTTGCTTTAAGGCTTAAATGCGTCACCCCTGGGGGCGGACAGAAGGGGGAACGCTCTTTTAGGTATCTTTACTTGATCCAAGGATATGATACGCTATGAAGATTATTCACACTGCCGACTGGCACGTCGGGCATGAGCTCTATGGGTATGACCGGGAGGAGGAGTTTGACTACTTCTTCTCTCAGCTCTCTGAGCTGCTGCGGGCGGAGCGGCCGGATGCACTCTTAGTGAGTGGCGATGTCTATGACTCTTACATGCCCTCGACCACAGCTGTCAGGCAGCTGAATAATGCACTCCTACGGCTCCATGACAGCTCTCCGGAGACGGAGATCATCCTCACCTCCGGCAATCACGACAGCGGTCCTCGGCTGGAGGCGGCTGCTCCGCCCTGGTTGCCGCATGGAGTCCACCTGATAGGCTCCCTCGGTCCGGACCCGCTTCGCAATCGGATCGAAATAGAGGGGAAAGGGGTGGTGATGGCGATCCCCTTCTGCTACCCCGCTAACTTTCCTCATGCCGACGGCGATCCCCTCGATAGGCGGCAGGAGCGCTTTTTCCAAAGGATCATCGAGCAACTGAGCCGGGAGAGCCTGCCGACGGTACTGATGGCGCACCTCTATGTGTCGGGAGCTGCGCTCAATGGCTCCCGTCAGCCCCGCGACATCGTGGGGGGCAGTGATGCTATGGCTCTGGGCGACATCACGGGCGGATACGACTATCTGGCTCTGGGGCATATTCACCGGCGGCAGAGGTTGTCCGCCCGCGCTTACTACTCCGGTTCGCCACTGCCGATCTCCTTTGACGAACCGGCGGATCACGGTGTGCTGCTGGTGGATCTGGAGAAGGGGAAGGAGCCAAGGGTCGACTTCCGACAGATGAAGACCCTCCGTCCACTTCTTACCTTGCCTAAGGAGGCGGCGCCTTTCGAAGAAGCGATCCGAGAGTTGCGCGAGATGGATCCGGAGAGTTATGCCTACGTCCGGCTTCACGTGCTGGGGGATGGTTCCCTTCCTTTCGATCACCTGGAACAGGCCACTAAGGCGCTGGAGGGGAAGAGGGGGCGGTACTGCACGGTCAAGATAGAGTCCCCGCAGACAGACAGGCTCGAGACGAAGGAGAGTCGCGCTATCACGCCGGAGGAGCTGGTGGCGATGGATCCGGTGACGATCGTGGGCAAGTACCTGCAGGATCGGGGGCTTGCGGAGGAGGAGCGTGAGGAGCTGCTGGGGCTCTTTAGATCCATAGATGCCCTATGTGAAGAGGAAGAGATAGAGATATGATACGACTGAAGAAGCTCAAGATACGTAACCTTCTCTCCCTCGAGACGGCGACCATTGACTTCGACGAGGACATGGGAGAGAGCGGACTGGTGCTGATTTGTGGTAAGACCGGAGCCGGCAAGTCCACCATACTGGATGCGATCTGTCTCGCGCTCTACGGCAGGGCGCCCCGACTGGAGCGGGCCGGGAGCGAAGAGAGGTATGGACCCAATAATGAGTATAAAAATCGGGACGTCGCTCAGCTGATGCGTCGCGGCGCTGTGGACGCCTACTGCAGTCTCACCTTTGTGACCACTTCCGATGACGAGTACGAGGCGTCGTGGGAGATTCACCGTGCCCGTCGGCAGCATGACGGCGCTATCCAGGGACCCAATAGGACTCTATCCAAGGTCGGAGGGGACACGGTCGAAAAGGGGGTGAAAGGGGCGATCGAAGAGGTCGTCGGACTCTCGTATGACGACTTCTGTCAGACCGTTTTACTCGCTCAGGGCGACTTCTCCCGCTTCCTCTACAGCAGCGAGGGGGAGCGCTCGTCCATCCTTGAGCGGCTGACGCGGATGGAGCAGTGCACCGAGTATGGGAAGAAGATCTACCGGATCGCGGATCACTACAAGCAGAGGTACCAGAGACAGAGGTTAGCTATTGATGCCATTCAGACCCTCTCCCCCGATGACGTGCGGAAGACTAAGGCGCAGATCCGGACGCACACGCAGACGGTCAAGTCCCGAAATGGTGAGATCACCGTGCTGAGTGAACTCAAGACCCGTCTGGCGAGGCTCAGCGACCTGGAGGATGCGCTTGGGAAGTATGCGATCGATCGCACCCGACTGGAGGGTCTCTTTGCCGGATTACTGACTGCGGAGCAGCAGCTGATCGATGAGGCTGAGGCACGTAAGGAGGAGATGGCGCGGCTGGATGAGGAGATTGCCCGCTGCTCCGCTGCGATACCGATGTACGACAGGGAGGAGCAGATCGTGCAGTCGCTTACCAAGCTCCGCAGTATTTGGTCGCGGATAGAGGCGATCAAGGGGGAGAAGAAAGCTGATCGGAAGAGCCTCGCAGACCTTCGCCCGAAGCAGAAGGCTAAGCAGCGCTCCATAAGAGAACTTGATGCCCAAGTCGCCGTGCTGACCCGGCAGGTAGAGGTGAAGGAGGGGGAGTATGACGGATATCATCCAAAGGAGATGTCCGACCACATTGAGGCGCTGCGCGATCAGGAGCGGTTCAATGTGCTGCAGCAGAGTGTGCTGGAGAGCGAAGCGAGACTCGACAAACTGCAGGTCGATCTGGACAAACTCGCTGCCGACCTCGAAGCGGCGGAGGAGGTACTCAAGCGCGATGAAGAGCTGAAGAAAAAGGCGGAAGACGCTGTGGGAGATGCCGCCAAGCGACTGCGCCAAGGACTCTCCCCAGGGGACCTCTGCCCTGTCTGCGGTCAGGAGATACATGCCGAGCTGATCGATCGGGAGTTTGAGGAGCTCCTCAAGCCGATAAAAGAGCAATACGCAGAGTCTAAGAAGAAAAGGGATGACCTTAAGACCCGGCAAGACGAACTGACTGTCGAGAAGAAGACACAGGCGGAGCTGATCCGGAGGAGTAGGGAGGAGCAACAGAAGATTACTCGGGAGGGACTCCGTCGAGGAGAGTCACCGGAGGAGGTCAAGACCATTCTTACAACCACCCGCTCTGAGATCAGTGAGCTTGCCGAGCAGAAGGAGAGAGCAGACGAGCTGCAGGCGGAGATCCGACAGCTCCGTCGGCAGCTGGACGGGGAGGGGAAGAAGTCTGCTAAGGAGTCGCAGGAGCTGAAAGAATTGGTTTCCGATGTCTCCAGTGCGAAGCAGAGTCTGGCGACACTTCGGGGGGAGCTGGCGTCCAAGAGGGACACTGCCCGCGACCTTGTGGCGGAGATGGATTCCCTCATCATTTATCCCGACTGGCAGACGTCCCTTCGCACAGATCCCGAGAATCTTCTCACGACCCTTCAGTCAGAGGTGCGCGAGTATCGGACGAAGTGTAAGCAGAGGAGTTCCATAGAGAGCGAATTGGGCTCAGGCAGGGCTGAGCTGGAGCGCATTGCCACTAAGAGGGAGAGCCTTGTCTCCTCTTTTCCTGATGCTCAGCCGGCTGATTATCCCGACAAACCACTGCTTGGGAAGGTGATCGAAGAATTGACCCGGATAGAGACCGAACTCCATACGCTCTCTCGGGGAGAGGAGGAGGCACGGAGGGAGAGGACCAGGCTCACGACGGAATGTCCCGACCTCCTGCAGACCACCGCTGACGTGCTGGACAAGAGGCTCAGCGCTCTCCGCACTGAGCTCGATCGGACAAATACGGAGCTGGGAGGGATGCGGGCGACGCTCGATGGCCACAAGCGGAATAAAAAGGAGAAAAGACGTCTCGAGACGGAGGCGGAGGATCTTGCCCGGGATGCAGCCCGATGGGACAAGCTGCGGGACCTCCTCGGGGATGCGGAAGGGAAGAAGCTGCGAGGCATTGCTCAGAGCTATGTCCTCGGTTATCTGCTGGAGTCGGCTAATGAATTTCTGGTAGACCTCGGTGCCAAGTATCGCCTCACGATCGCTCCTCAGTCGTCGGCGATCCTGGTCGTGGACCCGGAGACGAGCCTTCCACCGCAGAGCGTGACGATCCTGTCGGGTGGGGAGAGCTTCATGGTGGCGCTGAGTCTTTCTCTTGCACTCTCCCGTCTGCGTGGGGAGAGTGTGGTGGATACCCTCTTTATGGACGAGGGCTTCGGCACGCTGGATCCCCACAGTCTCAGTATGGTGGTGGAGGCCCTGGAGAAGCTGCATGAGCGGATGTCACGGCGGATCGTCCTCATCAGCCACGTGCAGGCACTCAGGGAGCGCATCTCGACGAGGATCGAGGTGGAGTCGATCGATCGCTCCCGCAGCCGGCTGGCGGTGATCAGGGACGGACAAAAATGGGTGCGGAATAGTTGCGGTCAGAAGGAGTTTGGTCCAAATGCATTACATTTGTAATACCTATTGTTTACAGATAAAGAATGATCAGACTATGACTAAGAAATATTACTCTGCCTCAGCTCCCAGACGCACCGTCCTGGTGACCGGTGCCGGAGGAACCATCGGCTCTCGGGTCCTAAGGGGATTCGTCCGCTTCCGTCCCGATGTGGAGGTACGCGCCTTTGATCTCGCTTCCCCGCAGAATCGTGATCTCTTCGATCAGCTGCAGGGTCACGTGGAGCCATTCTATGGAGACATCACCAAACCGGAGACGCTGGTGGAGGCTTGTACGGGAGTGGACTACGTCGTCCACCTCGCGGCGATCATCCCTCCGGCTGCCGATCAGAATCCTGACCTCGCCAATAAGATCAATGTCGAGGGAACTAATAATCTACTTAAGGTGCTTAAGGCTCACTCGCCTAAGGCTTTCATAGCGATGGCCTCCAGTGTCTCGGTCTACGGGGATCGGGTCAAGGATCCCATGATCCGCGTGACTGACCCCGTGCAGCCCTCTGAGGGGGACCACTACGCCCAGACTAAGCTTGCCATGGAGCAGCTGATCCGTGAGTCGGGACTGCGGTACACGATCTTCCGTCTCAGTGCCATCATGGGTGCTGAGAATCACACGATGTCCGGGATCATGTTCCATATGCCGCTGGATACGACGCTGGAGATCTGCACCCCGGCGGATACCGCTCGCGCCTTTGTCAATGCGCTGGATCACTTGGACGAACTGGATGGTCGGACCTTTGATCTCGGGGGAGGAAAGGAGTGTACCACCACCTACAGGGAGTTCCTGACCCGAAATTTCAAGATCTACGGGCTGGGCGAATTTGATTTTCCGAGTCGGGCTTTTGCGACGAAGAATTTCCACTGTGGCTACTTCGCTGACGGGAAAGATCTGGAGGATATCGTCCATTTCCGCACCGACACGCTGGCAGACTACTACTACCAGCTCAGTCGCCATATCCCGAGTATCCAGAAGCTCGCCACTAAGCTTTTTGCCTCTGCTGTCAGGAGCTACCTCCTCCACATCAGTGAGCCTTATGTCGCCTGGAGGACTCAAGACGTCACGATGATGCGCCACTTCTTCCGAGATGATGATCTGACCATGGAGTAAGAAGAGAAGGGGGACTGCGCCATCTGGGCAGCCCCCTTTTCTTTTATCCCAGTGTCTGGTCAGTGGATCGCTTCCGGAGGGACCTCGGGGAGATCCCTCAAACCGGCGCTCAGCTCCTCATCGGTGGGCGATCCGCCGGTGAGCGTGTGGCGGATGTACTGCTCGTAGGCTGAGATCTCGAGCTGACCGTGCCCGGAGAGGCAGAAGAGGATCGTCTCAGCCTTCCCCTCCCTCTTGCACCGCTCCGCCTCGCGGATCGCTCCGGCGATGGCGTGGCAGCTCTCGGGGGCGGGGATGATCCCCTCCGTCCGAGCGAAGAGCATTCCGGCGCGGAAGCTCTCCAGTTGGTCGACGTCCATCGCCTCTATGTAACCGTCGCGAATCAGCTGCGAGAATACTGACCCGCCGCCGTGGTAGCGCAGTCCTCCGGCGTGGATGGCGGAGGGGACAAAGCTGTGACCCAGCGTGTACATCGGGATGAGCGGAGTGTAGCCCGCCTCATCTCCGTAGTCGTAGGCAAAGCGTCCTCGGGTGAGTTTGGGGCAGGAACTTGGCTCCACCGCTACGTAGCGGGTGGTGGCACCGTTGCGTAGGGTGTGGCGGAGGAAGGGGAAGATCATCCCGCTGAAGTTGGAGCCGCCACCGAAGCAGGCGATTACCACATCCGGTTGCTCTCCTGCCAGCTCCATCTGTCGCTCCGCCTCCAGTCCGATGACTGTCTGGTGCAGTCCCACATGGTTCATCACCGATCCGAGGAGGTACTTGGTATTGGGGGTGGTGCGTGCCAGCTCTATCGCCTCGGAGATCGCCATGCCGAGGGAGCCGGGATTGTCGGGGTCTCTCGTCAGCACATCCTTTCCCGCCCGAGTACTCATGCTGGGCGAAGGGGTGAGCTGAGCGCCGTAGACCTGCATCATCGTCCGGCGGGAAGGCTTCTGCTCGTAGCTCACGCGTACCTGATAGACGGCGCACTCCAGCCCGAAGATACGGCTGGCGAGAGATAGCGCACTGCCCCACTGTCCGGCACCGGTCTCGGTGGTGACGTTGGTGACGCCCTGCTCCCTCGCATAGTAAGCCTGGGCGAGGGCGCTATTGAGCTTATGCGAACCGCAGGGACTGCCGCCCTCGTCCTTGAAGTAGATGTGCGCCGGCGTGTCCAGTGCCCGCTCCAGCTCGTAGGCGCGGACGAGTGGCGTGCTGCGGTACATCCGGTACTTCTCCCTTACTTCATCCGGTATCGCTATCCAGGCATCGGTCTGATTGAGCTCCTGCCTGGCTGACTCCTCGACAAATACCGGGTAGAGGTCCTCGGCGGTGATGGGTCGGAGGCTCTTCGGGTCGAGCATAGGGAGCGGCTTGGTGGGCATCTCAGCCTGGATATTGTACCACTCTGTGGGGATCTCATGCTCGGGGAGAATGATTTTCTTCTGTTTCATATCTTGATGGTAATAATAGGAGAGCAGGAGACCTCCCGGCTTATACCGGAAGGTCTCCTGCTCTTGTATGGTATCGGGATTTCTCTCCCGTCCCTATTAGTCTCTTAGATCATACCTAAAGAGACATCAGCAGTCCTGCTCCGGTATACAGTCGTATATCGGCGCCACCACCAGCAATTGAGCGTGCTGCTCTGTGATCTGTAGGTGTGGACTGACATAGTAGGGTATGGATTAGCGGAGCTTGAAGGTCACAGGGAGTCTGAAGCGGCAGCGAACCGGCTTACCGGTCTGCATACCAGGCTTCCACTTCGGCATGGACTCCACGAGACGGATGGCCTCCTTATCGAGTGAGGGATCCACACCGCGATCCACCTTGACGTTGGACACAGAGCCGTCGCGCTCTACGACGAAGCTGACCATGACACGTCCCTGGATGTTATTCTCTGCCGCTACGGCAGGATACTTCACGTGGTCACCGAGCCACTTCAGCATGGCCTTCTCACCACCAGGGAACTCCGGCATCTCCTCGAGGAACTCGAAGATCTGCTCCTCCTCTACCTTCTCCTGCTTGCGACCCTGCTGTGCAGGTGCCGGCGGAGTAAAGGTCTGCTGCAGCTTATCGAAGGAGTCGTCCACAGAGGCGATCTCCACATCAGCAACCTCTACGTCATCCTCGACGACCTGGAGGATCTCCACATTCACCGGAGCCTCCTCGGGCTCGGGGGGTGGGGGAGGGGTCTCGTCGGGTGGCGTGATCATAATGTCCTCGACTTCCTCGATGACTGCGTCAGTCTCTACTTCGTCCACCTTGACATCGTGTGTACCCCACTCAAAGGCTACAAACACGAGACCCAGGGAGACGAGCAGACCCATCAAGAAGTACGTGCCCTTGTTCTTCTCAAGGTCAGCACGCTTAGTCTTCTTGACCTGACGGTCCTCGACGTTCATGTTATCGCTCATGCTTCTTGTAAGTTATAGAGTTTTTTGTTGGTTTCGTCATACTCCTCCGCAGCCGCAACCACGGACTTGTCCACAAATGTACTCTTTTTATTGAGAAAACAAAGCACATTCGGGTGAGAAATGCTCTTTTTACCTCCTATTGCCACTATATATCGATATGTAGTAAAGGAGAGTGGCGAGCGAACCTACCGCCGCTATGACGTAGGTGTAGGCGGCGCTACGTAGCGCACTGACGGCGTACTTGTGGTCCTCAGGGCCCGTCACGCCGCTTCGCTCCAGCCAGCCGAGTGCACGGCGGCTCGCATCGATCTCCACCGGCAGGGTGACAAAGCTGAAGAGCGTCGTCGCCGCAAAGAGGATGATCCCGAAGAGCAGCAGCTCGGGGAAGACCCGCACCAGCAGCAGCCCGGCGAGCAGTACGATGCTGAGGATATTGGAGGAGAAGGTGACCACAGGCACCAGAGCTGTCCGCACCCGGAGCATACTGTACCCCACATGGTGCTGCAGGGCATGTCCGGTCTCGTGAGCCGCTACGGCAGCGGCGGCGACGCTCCTCGAGGAGTAGACCCCCTCGCTGAGGTTGATCGTCCGGTCGCCGGGGTTGTAGAAGTCTGTCAGCATCCCTCGCGTCGGACGCACCTCCACATCGGTGATGCCGCTCTCGCGGAGCATCTTCTCAGCCACCTCCTTGCCGGTGAGTCCGTCGTGGAGGGGGATCTTGCTGTACTTGCGGAACTTTGACGTCAGGCTCCTCTGGATGATCATCCCGACGATCATCACCACGAAGAGGAGGATCCAGAGGAGTGTGCTTGTGGAGCCAGTCATGGTCGATCAGATCTCTCTCAGGATAATGGTCTGCGTCCGATCCGGACCGACGGAGACGATGGAAATGGGTGCCCCCAGCTCTCTCTCGATAAAGCGCATGAAGGAGGTAAAGGCTTCGGGCAGATCCTCAGCTCGGGTGATGCCGGTGAGGTCGCACTTCCAGCCGGGCAGAGTGGTGTAGATCGGCTCGATCTCGGCATTGATGTCGAAGGGGTACTCTGTTGTCTCCTTACCATTGACCCGGTACTTCGTGCAGACCTTGATCTCGTCGAAGCCTCCCAGCACATCGCCCTTGGTCATGATCAGGTCGGTGACCCCGCTGAGCATAGTGGTGTACCGGAGGGTCACGAGGTCGATCCAGCCACAGCGACGCTTCCGCCCTGTGACTGCGCCGTACTCGTGTCCCACGCGGCTCATCTCGTCCCCGGTCTCATCGAAGAGCTCTGTCGGGAAGGGACCCTCGCCGACGCGGGTGCAGTAGGCCTTGAAGATCCCAAATACCCGACCGATCCGGGACGGAGCCACGCCGAAGCCGGCACAGCAGCCTGAGGCGATCGTGGTGGAGGAGGTGACGAAGGGGTAGGAGCCGTAGTCGATGTCCAGCAGACTGCCCTGCGCCCCCTCAGCAAGCACTCGCTTGCCCTCGATGAGGGCATCATTAATAAAGTACTCGCAATTGATCAGCTTGTAGGCTCTCAGCTTCTCGATCGCATCGAAGAACTCTCTCTCCAGCTCCGCAAAGGAGGCCTCCTCGAGAGGATCGTGACCCAGCAGGTCGCACAGCATGCGGCGATGACGCTCCCGGTGAGCCTCGTACTTGGCACGGAAGTCCGGAGTCTCTATGTCGCCGACGCGAAGTCCGTTGCGGCTGATCTTATCGGTGTAGGTCGGTCCGATGCCCTTTCCGGTGGTGCCGATCTTGGTACTCCCCTTGGCCTGCTCATTGGCGGCATCGAGGAGACGATGGGTCGGCAGTATGAGGTGGGTCTTGCGGGCGATGCGCAGCCGCTCGTGGAGCACCACGCCGGCCTCCTCCAGCTCCTCGGCCTCCTTGGCGAAGAGGATCGGGTCGAGCACCACGCCGTTACCGATGATATTGACCGATCCGCTCTGGAAGACTCCCGACGGCACCGATCTCAGGACGTGGGTCTTCCCCTCGATCTCCAGCGTGTGACCGGCATTGGGTCCGCCCTGGAAGCGACCGACGATATCGTAGTGGGGGGTCAGCACATCGACCACCTTTCCCTTTCCCTCATCGCCCCACTGCAGTCCCAGCAGGACATCTACCTTATTATCCATAGCTCAGTATCTATTATCTATCTTACTATATCTGTGAGTACAAATATAGCAATTTCGCCACTCATTCATCCGCAAAGGAGTCCGAGAGAGCGAAAAGCTATCTCTCGAACTCCTCGCTCTCTCTTGTCGGTGCCGATCGACCTACTTGGCTATCACTTCCACCCTCTCATCCTTATAGTCCAGCCGCAGTGTGATGAGGAGAGGACCCCTCTCCGGACGCTTTATGGTCTTGTCGCCGATCCGTATGCTCTGCAGCACGAAGACGCTGTCCATATAGTATCCCTCCCGTCCGTGAGCGAAGGTCATGGTGCACTCGAGGGGAATGCTCTGAGTCTTGTAGGCAATCTTGATGCGTGACTTGACGGTCCCCTTTCTCTCCCCCCTTAGCACGGACGAAGGGACGGGTGCCATGAAGCTGATGTAGCAGTCGATTCCCTTGGTGACAAAGGAGTAGGGGATCCGGCTGCCGCCTCGCTCCATATCGAAGATCATCAGATCTCTGACCAGCGCATCGTTCATGACCTGCTTCCCCATCCAGTCCTCCAGCCGGATCGCCACATCTGTCATCTTGACCCCTTCCGGCTCGTGCATATCGATCGGCTCACCGGTCCCGTCCTTGCAGGAGAGCAGTGAGGAGAGGATGATCAGTCCGAGGGATAGTCTGAGGATAAAGTTTCTCTTCATGGGATAGTTAAGTGGTTGTTGGTACCCGGGAGTATCTGGTCGGACAAAGTTAAGCAATAATCCGATCTCCGATCGGAGATTACTAATACCGATATTAGAGAAAACTATAGTCGGTATTAGTCGCGACTAATACCGGGTTTAGATCAGCCTAATACCGGTAATAGATCCGATGGTTTTCCTTCTGCTGAAAACCAGGTTCTTATGGCACGCTCAGCGAACGGTGAAGCTGATGCGCCAGGTCGCCATGATGCCGAATCCCGGGAGCCGCATCGCCGTGTAGTCGTTGGTTCGCTCGTTGTAGGTCATGGCCATGACGTTGCGGTAATTGGTGACATTCTGCAGGTCGAGGCCAAACTCCTCCGTGATCCGTCTCCCCGGGTGGCGGAATCCCAGCTTGATATCTGTCCGGAAGT
This sequence comes from Porphyromonas bennonis DSM 23058 = JCM 16335, assembly GCF_000375645.1. Classification (GTDB taxonomy): domain Bacteria; phylum Bacteroidota; class Bacteroidia; order Bacteroidales; family Porphyromonadaceae; genus Porphyromonas_A; species Porphyromonas_A bennonis. The sequence goes on from NZ_AQWR01000046.1 coordinate 11,157, forward strand.
AAGGCTTCATCTGGAGGGTGTTACTCTGCTCAGCATCGAGGACGGGGCGCTTCTCGGCAGCGGACTGCTCCCTAAGAAGCGGCGTGTAGCGCATACCTCCGGCGAAGGTACTCTTGAGGTCCGCCGTGAGGGTCCATGACTTGCTGATGGCGTACTCTCCGCCGCCGGTGAGATTGAGGATATATCCGCCGTCCATCGCCGTGTGCCACCGCTTGGAGGAGGAGCCGGTGGTGTAGGTGGAGCTGAAGAGGGTCGCATTGGTGAGGAGGTAGTAATTCTTGGAGATAAATTTCTCCAGCGTCAGCTCCACGCCGACGTTTCGCCCGGTTCCGCGATTGACAAGACTTGGCAGGGGGACGATGCTGTTGTCATCCGAGACGCCGACATTGAGCATACTCCAGGCGGAGGTGGGATCCTGCTGTACCGGGATGTCGAAGAGGTGCTGGTAGTAGCCCTCCACTTTGAAGTGCCAGTCGGGGGCAAAGGCCCAGTCGTAGTAGGCGTCCGCATGCCAGGCACGAGACGGCTTGAGGTCCCTATTGGTCTCCTCGTCCGAACCTGGTATGCGGGCAAAGTAGAAGGTCCTCGGCTGGAGCTGGCTGTAGAGCCCTCCCGCCAGACCGAGGATATGGGACGGCGCCGGCTCGTACATAAGTCCCAGACGCGGCTCGAGAGTCTTATGTGTATTGAGTGTCGTCATCATGCCGTGGAGTCCGGCGGTGAGAGCCCAGCGCTGAGACGGCTTGTAGCGATACTGACCATAGAGACGTCCCACACCAAATCGCCCCTGCTCGCTTACCGTGCCCGCATCCGTTGCTATCGGTATGTCAGCGTGGTAGTCCACCTGATAGATATCTCCTGTCGCTCCCGCCACCACGAGAGAGGAGAGGTCGGGGTGCCAAGTGAGATCGGTGTGGAGGGAGTACTTGATCTCCTTGGAGGTGTCCTTCATCACCCGCTCGTAGTTGTCCGTCAGCTCACCATTCTCCTTGAGTTGCTTCCTGACATCGAGGTCAAGGGTCGTACGGACGAGGGAGAGGGTAGTGCGCTGCTGCACCTGCTTGCTCCACCTGGCATCGTGGGTGAGACCAACGATGAGATTACTGCTACCCTCGTCGACGAGCTGATTGTAGCTGTCGAGCGCCCCCTCGTCCTCTATGTCGATCATACCGTCCTCTGCCGACACCAACTCCTCCGTATTGATCTTGATAAAGCTCTTTCCCCAGAGTGTCATGAGTGAAAGGCTGTGCCGGTCGTCGGCATGGAGGGTGACCTTGGCCGTCAGATCTTGATACTCTGGGACGGCAGGGAGCTTCATCAGCTTGAGCCCGCTCATGATCCGCGGCACAGAGTAGCGGTAGGAGATGAGGTAATTGGACTCGCTTCCCACTGGGATCGGTCCCTCGAACCCCAGCTCAAGACCGCCGTAGCCGGCCTGCAGCCAGCCCTCGTGGTGTGCGGTGTTGCCGGGGCGCATCGTCAGGTCAAAGATTCCGGAGAGGGCGTTGCCGAAGGGGGCAGGCCAAGCACTAAGATGGAAGTCCGAGTTGGTCAGCAGGTTGGTATTGATCATAGAGACCTGCCCGCCTGTGAGACCGATGCCGGCATTGAAGTGATTGAGATTGGGCACCTCGATGCCATCGAGGACCCACTGCAGACCTATGGGGCTATTGCCACGGATGATGATGTCATTGCGGCTGTCGTTGGCGGGCATGACACCGGCATAGCTCCGGACCATACGTGCCGGGTCACCGAGTGAGGAGGCAAAGCGGTAGGTCTCGTCGGTGCTGAAACTCCGCCCTCCGGCAAAGCTCAGAGGGTCGAGCGTCTTGCTCTTATCATAGGGGGCAGAGACAAGTACCTCGCCGAGCACGACATCAAGGGGCTCCAGCTCTACGTCAAGGACCGTCTCCTTGGTCGGCATCACCGTGACTGACAGCTCTCGGCTCAGAAAGCCGATGCTCCGCACCACGATCGTCTGGCGCCCGGTGGGTACCTGGAGCTCAAAGACCCCATCCTCTCCCATCGTGGTGTAGACCAAGGGTTCTGTCCCCCGGACGAGGATTGTAGCGGCGGTAATGGGTGCATTTGGATTGGCGCTCGTGATCCTTCCTCTGACGGTCCCCTGTGCGGAGGCTGCTAGAGTCGTGAGCAGGAGAGAGCACAGGAGAGCTATTCCTCTCCGACTGAGTGAATACATAGTGAAGTGTGTGTAGGTTTATGCTCTGCGAAGTTCGGTGATAGTTGTTACATATCGGTTACTTTTGGATGACATTTCCTTGTCGGGCAAGTCGGACGGGTGGCCAGGGCTGACGCATTTGAGCCTTAAAGCAAAGAAGTGATAATCTCTGTCGCTGTGCAATCCCGTCGACGGAACCCAGCCATGCTGCTACCGCATGCCGATCCCGCAGGGGGCGAAGCCCCGGAGGGATCATCGCTTTTTAGACCGGGTGTCGAGGCACGAAGTGCCGAAGACCCCGGGAAACGACGACGCATTCAAGGTATACGACCCCGC
>NZ_AQWR01000047.1 GCF_000375645.1 Porphyromonas bennonis DSM 23058 = JCM 16335
AGTGCCGAAGACCCCGGGAAACGACGACGCATTCAAGGTATACGACCCCGCCAGGGTGTCGCACATACCAGTCAGTCAATCAGTGCGACACCCTAGCGGGGTCGCGGGATCGCTTGCATTGCCCGGTCCACGGGTCTTCGGGGCTACGCCCCTTGACCCGTGGCTATGGAGCGGGCACCCCTGTCGGGGTGCATCGTTCACCACTCTTCACAATGAGTGGAGTGGCTCCTGTAACGCTCTAATGCGCCACCCCTGCACCCTCCCCCTCTACTCTGTGATCTGCAACTCAGTCGCCTCTTGGGACCTACCGTAGAGCCCCCTCCCTGAGGCGAAAATCTATTACCGGTAATAGGCGCAACTAATATCGGTATTAGTGTTCACTATTACCGGTAATAGATTTCACCGAGAGGGATCACGCTCCGGGAGCGGTACGGCAGAAATAGTTAACTTTGTCACCCACAGATGACAAAAATAGGATTAGGATCCATGAGAGAGACCAAGATAGACTTCATCCGCCACACGCGCCTCCGTGACGTGGACGGCACCTTCTGCTACGGCGCATCCGATCTGGATGTGGCTGAGAGCTTCCGCGAGGAGGCGGAGAGCGTAAGGCGAGCCCTTGAGGGGCGTACCTACGATGCCACCTTCACCAGTCCGCTCCGGCGCGCCCGGAAGCTCGCCGCCTACTGCGGCTATGAGACGGCGACCGTAGATCCTCGGCTGGCGGAGCGGAACTTTGGTGAGTGGGAGATGAGACCCTGGGACGAGCTCTACAGCGAGATCCGCCGACAGCCCGACCTACAGCTCCTCGAGGAGCGCAATCCTGAGCTGGTGACCCCGCCGGGAGGGGAGAGCATCGCCGAGATGCGTCGCCGCGTCACCAGTCTCGTGGAGGAGGTCTGTCTCCATCCGGAGTGGGAGCGGGTCGCCTTCTTCTGCCACGGCGGTGTGATCAATATCGGTCGGTGGATCAAGGGGGTGATCGACTTCTCCGACCTCTTCATCGACCTGCCCCACTACGGCAGTATCACCACCCTGACCTTTGCACCTGAGGAGCTGACCGATGTCGAGTAAGCGACACTTTTGGTATCTTTACCTCATAGATCACCAATTTTTAATCCAATGGGGAGAGAGATGAGAAATAGATCCACAAGACCCTGTCCGGTATGCAGCGCCGACTGCTCGTCAGAGCGACCATTCCTTATTGGGATGATCGTCGGTATCGTCGTACCCTGCACTGCGACACTGCTGGTCGATCGGTGCCTACGGCGGACAGAGGAGAGAGACACAGAGATGCCCGAGCGGCATATGATGTATGACGACGGCTCTCTGGAGCCCGAGCTACTATCAGAGAGATGAAAAAAATATGAGAAAGAGAAAGTTCCTAACCCTCGGAGGACTCTTCGCCATAGCTAGGAAGCAGGTGGGGAGGATGTCTCCGGAGGATATCAAGAGGTATGGAAAGCACTTTAGCGAACTGGGACTCAAGGAGAAGGTCCGGGAGGTGGCACGGCTCGCCGGCGAGCAGATCCTGCTCCCGGTGCTGCGCTTATGGTATGTCTTCCGCGCCGACAGCACCCCGGCTGTTCGCAAGGCTTACATAGCCGGCGCACTGGGGTACTTCATCCTGCCGGTCGACCTGATCCCCGATGCGCTGGGGCTCCTCGGCTTCTCCGATGATCTGGGCGTGGTGCTGATGATCACGAAGTGGGTCAGCGAGCTGATCACACCGGAGATCGAGGCGCAGGCGCAGGCGACCTACCGCAAGCTCACCCCCTGTCTTCGGTCAGTCGATACCCGTCTGGTAACGAAGTAAGTCCACCTCTGCTGACAAGCTACTCTCAGTCCTCCCTCCGCCGACTGAAGGCGCGCGGGAGGATGAGATTGTCCGGCAGGTCGGTCTCCTCGCCGATGGACTGCCAGAGGAGACGCTTCACCCTCGCCGGCTCCCACCCCGCTATGCCGCAGCCGATCAGGGTGAGGTAAAAGGTGTTGCGCGGGTGCTGCCGCACGTAGGCAACGAAGCGCCCGAGGCTCTCGGAGAGCTGCTCCTCGGTAACCCGATGATGGGTAGCATCCAGCGTCGGGATGGCGTAGGTCCTCCCCGAGGGTCCCTCCCCCATGCCCCACTCAGCGCCGAAGCGCTCAAAGGCTTGCAGCGCCGCCCCGCCGCCGTGATGGCCGAGGGTGTTGGAGCCAAAGACAAAGACCTCATCCGGACCGAGGGCGGTGATCAGGTCCGGGGTATATTTCTCACGATTCATAGGCTACGACCTTTTTTAGGATAAAAAAAGAGAGCATTACGACGGTCACCGGGACCACGTAATGCTCTCTTGCTTGTCTATTTGCGACTTATAATATAATGAGTGATCAGAAGCGGAACGTGAGCGATGCGACCATCCTATCGGTCACCGTGCTCATATCCGCGCCCTCTGAGGAAATGCCGGGCGCCAGCACCTGACCGGACTGGTCCATCACCTCGCCCGTACCCGGGAAGGGGAAGACCCGCTCGCTCGCCTTGCCCCTCACGTAGGCGAGGTCGAGGGTGGTCCGACCGAAGAGTCGGCAGCCTACCCCCGCAGTGATGCTCTGGTAGCTGTCACGCATGACCGCATCGGTGATCGCACCACTTGCGATATAGTCGTAGGCCATCACGTTGCCCTCCTGGGGGCGGATGCCCTCCGACTTAAGTCCCCCATCGGAGTAGCTGTAGCCGGCTCGGAGGTAGAAGCCACTCACCGGACGGATCTCCAGTCCGACACGATGGGTCATCTGACTGCCGTAGTCCTCCTTGAGGAACTGGTTGGCGTCCTGGAAGTCACTTCCCTGCAGGCGGGCGGAGCCGAGGTCGCGCCAGTTGAAGTCGTACGTCACCATACCATAGCCCCCGAGGAAGACCATCGCGCTGGCGGTCAGATCGCCCGGAAGCACCAGGTTGTAGGTATTGGTCATATCGTCTGTACCATTGGTATAGAGCGGCTCCAGCTCCCCTTTGCCATTGGTCCTATTATTATTGTACCACTGGATCGTGGTTGAGAAGACCTCGTTGTAGCGACCAAATTGCGGTGTATTGTAGGAGATGCCGATACGACCGAAGTCGCCTATGGCTGCCATCAGTCCGAAGGAAGCGCCGACCGTACCGCCCGCAACGGTCAGACTATTGCCCAGCTCGGTGTAGTAGACCTGATCGGGCTCGTTATACTGAGGCTGGTAGGTGTAGTGGAAGTCCTCCCGGTACATAGACGACCGCGCATAGGTGGACGACGTTGTTCGGAGGGTCGCACCGAAGTAGACCTTGTCGGCCCAGCTGCCGCCGATGGTGAAGTCGTACATCTTTCGCGCCCCCTTCTCCGAGACATTGAGTCGTCCTGCATCCGGCTTGAGGTACGTCACGTTGGACTCGGCGTACTTGTCGGGAGCAAAGGGATTGATCGCCGCATAGGTTGAGGGGACGTAGACGTCGTCATAGCCAGGTCTTGTCTCGATGAAGCCACCGTTGTAGGCCATTGTGCCGAGGAAGTAAGGCGAGCTGGACATATTTCTCAGAGTATTGTAGGGCGCACCGAAGAGGGTCGCCTTATTGGCGATATACTCCGAGAGGCTGTACTCAGGATTGACAGACCTCATCTCGTAGTCCCTGTCGTAGTCGTAGAGGGAGCTCATCGAGGCACCCAGGACGACTCTCCAGTCGGACGAGGCGAGGTAGGGATTGGTGACGGGGAAGATGATGCTGAGGTGGTCGAGGTTGCCGACCCACTTACTCATGTCAGTCCCCTCCTTGTCCTGCCAGTTGGTGGAGCTCTTGACGTGACCGAAGTCGAAGCCAAGGGTCACCTCGCTCGAGCGATAGAGCCCGATGCCGGCAGGATTGATGGAGACCGCAGTAGGATCGGCGCCCAGGGCACCGACGGCATTGCTCATAGCCTGAGCGCGCGCCGTGCCGTGGATCTCCCGCATGCTATTCCGATAGACATCGGTGGGAGACTGCGCCATGGCGCCGCTCGCCCCGAGGAGGAGCGAGGACGCCAGGATGGGAAGAAATATCTTATGGAGTGACATTGTAGTATAGTCTATGCTGATAAGGGGAGGTCCCCCGGATGATTACCGACGGCCACCACCGGTGCCATTATTACGTGTGGTCGTAGTCGTCGTGGTCGTGGTAGAGCGCGACGGCGAGTAGGACCGTGACGGGGTGCTGTAGGTGCTTCGCGTCGTATTGTAGCTACGGTTGTTATTGGAGCCGTTATTCCACCGGTTGGTGGTACGATTGGTCGAGTTGTATCCCCTATTATTATAGGTATTGGCTCGAGTGGTGCCGATGGTGGGACGGCGACCGTTATTGACGTAACGAGAGTTATTGGAGCGGGTGTAATTCGCCCCATTTCCGCCATTGCTCCAGCGGGACACGTTGCCCTGACCGAGTGCTCGCCCGTAGGTGGCGGCGTGGCGGTCGTAGTAGCTCTCTGTGCGGCGTGCCCGAGGGGTATAGCGGGAGGAGAAGTCTCGACTATACCAGCCATCGTAGTAGCCACCCCAGTAACCACCGCCATAGTAGCCGTAGTCATATGGGTAGTAGCGATAGTAAGGTCTGGACCAGGTGTAGCCGTAGTAACCACCCCAGGGTGTGTACCACGGATCATACCAGGGGTCATACCAGCCCCGATAAGACCAGCGACCGGCGTACCACGGGTCGTAGTAGCCACGACCGTAGACCCCGCCATACCAGGGATAGTAATAGGAGTAAGCGCCGCCCCAGCCGTAACCTCTATAGCCGGCATACCAGGGGTCGGTATTGATGGTAATGTAGACATTGCTGTTACGATCCCATCCTCTGCCGTAGTAGCTCTGAGTCCAGGGGTCGTACTCATAGTCATCCATGACATACACCTTCTGCACATCATCGAGGACGATGCGGCCATCATCCTCACCATTGAAGCGTCTCATCCGGGCAGCGTACTTGCCTCCGTTGCGAGGCGTGTCCAGATTGTCCAGATTGCGCTCCATGTCCTCGACCGTGACTCTCATGTCACGGCGGTTATACCAGTCTGTGGCTCGATCCTGAGCCTTTAGCTGAGCATTACGTATGGAGTCGCGCTTAGCCTGGCGCTGTCTCTCCATAGCCATCTCGCGGGCGTATGCCTTCTTAGCCTGCTGACGTGCTACCCGAGCCTTAGAGGGGGTCAGGTACGCATCGTCCTGCGCTTGTCCGACATAACCCACAGAGACCGCCGCCAGCATCAGCGCGGCAGTTAGTATCCGATGTAAAGCTTTCATATCGCGTCGTTAGTCTAATAAGTTTATACTCACCATCTCTTCTGTGGACAAGAGTGTCATGGGGATACTCGATCCCACCTGCAAGGTACGAAAAAGTATTATACTTCCTCACTCACCTGCACACTCCTTCTCTATTACTTGGATCAAATTGTAGGCCAGTAGTTTAATATCCCCATCAGCGGTAGGCTGATAGGGGATGCTTCTTCCCCGACTCTACGCTATTAGTCATTAGGAGACATGAAGGGACAGGAAGAGACATCCGCATCTGACGGAGGTGGTATATTTGCACCACTCAAGCATACGAGTAAGTAAGTCGCTCCTCGCTCAGTAGGGTGATAGGGGTCGGCAAAAATGGGTACCTTTACCAGCTAAAGACCTTTGCGGAGGTCTCTACAAGTGACCAGGAGGTGTCGCACCTCCCCAGCATGATCCATCCATGGCGAAAAAGACTTTACCAGACCCTCAGACAGACCCCACCGACACCGAGGAGTATATCGTGGCGCACGGCGTCCGGGTCAATAATCTGAAGAATGTCTCCCTCTCGATCCCTCGAGACCACTACACCGTATTTACTGGTCTGAGTGGCTCGGGAAAGAGTTCGCTCGCCTTTGACACCCTCTACGCGGAGGGGCAGCGGCGCTACGTCGAGAGCCTGAGCGTCTACGCCCGACAGTTTGTCGCCAAGATGGCCAAGCCGGAGGTGGACTATATCCTCGGCATCCCGCCTGCCATCGCGATCGAGCAGCGGATCCCCAATAGGACCCCCCGCTCCACTGTCGGCACGTCGTCGGAGATCTACGACTACCTGAGGATGTTCTTCGCCCGAGTGGGGCACACCTTCAGCCCCGTCAGCGGAGAGGAGGTGAAGCGAGAGACGACAGAGGATGTGGTCGACTTTATCCAGACTCTTGGCGAGGGCAAGCCCTACATGATCTGCGCCCCGCTCCTCATCCCGGACGACCGGTCGCCGATGGACCACCTCGCCCTACTGAGGGCAAACGGCTACTCCCGTGTGCTGGTCGGGGAAGAGGTGCAGCGGATCAATGATCTCGTGGAGGGGAAGGAAGAGCTCCCCTCTGCCCGGCAGCTCGGTGAGATGCTGCTGGTGATTGACCGCCTGCGGGTGGAGAGTGATGCCGATGCTGCCCGGGGTCGGGTCGGGGACTCGGTAGAGACCGCATTCTTTGAGGGGCATGGCGACTGCCGGATTGTCTGGAAGGAGGGATCGCGCTCATTCAGTGACCGTTTCGAGGCGGATGGGATCGTCTTCGAGGAGCCGACGGACAAGCTCTTTAGCTTTAATAGCTCCATCGGTGCCTGCCCCACATGTGAGGGCTTCAGCATGGTGATGGGGATCGATGAGGATCTGGTGGTTCCCGACAAGTCCCTCTCCGTCCGGGAGGGGTGTGTCCAGTGCTGGCACGGACCCAAGATGTCTCGCTGGCAGAAGCGCTTTATGACCCAGGCGGAACCGAAGGGATTTCCCCTTGATGCCCCGTACCACGAGCTGACGAAGGAGGAGAAAAACCTCCTCTGGCATGGCGGAAGAGGAGTCCGGGGAATCGATGACTTCTTTGACTTCCTGCGAGAGAATCAGCACAAGATGCACTTCCGGATCATGCTGGCGCGTTATCGGGGTCGGTCGCTCTGTCCCGACTGTCAGGGCCGGCGGCTGCGGAAGGAGGCGTTTTATGTCAAAGTGGGAGGCAAGGATATCGGCGACTTAGTGGAGATGCCGGTGAGCGAGCTGGCAGACTGGCTGGACGCTCTCGAGCTGCCGGAGGAGGATGTGAAGGTCGGGGCGCGACTACTCGATGAGCTCCGTCGCCGAGTGCGGCTCCTGGTCGACATCGGACTGGGGTACCTGACCCTCGATCGCGTCTCGGGGACTCTCTCGGGGGGCGAGAGTCAGAGGATCAATCTTGCCACCTCGCTCGGTGGTGGACTCATCGGTGCGCTCTATGTCCTCGACGAGCCTTCGATAGGACTTCATGCGAGGGACAGCCACCTCCTGATCGACATCGTCAGGAGACTCACCGATGCCGGCAATACCGTCGTCGTCGTGGAGCACGATGAGGAGATGATCCGTGCGGCGGATCACCTGGTCGACCTGGGACCTCTGGCGGGGCGGCTCGGCGGTGAGATCGTCTACGAGGGGAGCCCGGCGGAGCTACCGGCACGTAAGAGCAAGAGCCTGACGGTGGAGTACCTGACGGGGCGGATGATGATCCCGTGGCCGGAGGAGCGGCACCCCTTCTCCCACACCATTGACATAAAGGGCGCCTTCCGACACAATCTGAAGAATATCGATGTCTCCATCCCCCTCGGTGTGATCACAGTGGTCACCGGGGTGAGCGGCTCCGGCAAGAGTACGCTGATGAAGGATCTGCTCTATGAGGGGATGAGCAAGTACCTGCTCTACGGCCTCTCCGGTGTCAAGCTGGAGATGAAGAGGCTGAGAGGGGACCTCAATGCCGTCGATAGGGTGGAGTATGTGGATCAGGATGCGCTGGGACTCAGTTCGCGCTCCAACCCTGCCACCTACATCGGCCTCTACGACGACCTGCGGTCGCTGATGGGGCAGCAGCCACTGGCTCGGCAGATGGGCTTCGGGGCGGGAGACTTCTCCTTCAATCGCGAGGGCGGTCGGTGCGAGAATTGTCAGGGCGAGGGCTACGTCACCGTGGAGATGCAGTTTATGGCCGACATGCGGCTCCTCTGCGAGGAGTGCCACGGGAAGCGCTTCAAGGACGATATCCTCGAGGTGACCTTCCACGACAAGAATATCTACGACTTCCTCGAGATGACGGTCGAGGAGGCGATCGACTTCTTCACCCCTCTCACGGAGGAGGCTAAGGAGGTCTCCTCCATCCTCCAGGGGCTGCAGGTGCTGAGTGATGTGGGGCTGGGGTACGTCCACCTGGGGCAGTCGTCGTCGACGCTCTCCGGCGGGGAGAGCCAGCGGCTCAAGCTCGCCTCTTACCTCGCCGGGGTGACGGAGAAGAGCCTCTTCATCTTTGACGAGCCTACTACCGGCCTCCACATACACGATATACGGACGCTGATGGGTACCTTCCGCAGACTGGTGGAGGCGGGGCACACCGTCGTCATCGTGGAGCACAATCTGGAGGTGGTGAAGCTGGCAGATCACGTTATCGACTTGGGACCCGAGGGCGGCCTCGAGGGGGGGCACCTCGTCTTTGCCGGCACGCCGGAGGAGCTGATGGAGTGCAAGGAGTCCTACACCGGGCAGTACCTCCGGCAGCTCTACGACCGCCAGCACCCGACAACGAAGCGCCGCCCCAAGACTAAGAAACCAACGACCAAGAAACAATAAGCAGTACTATGACTTACGAGGAGACACTGGACTTTCTCTTTAAGCAACTACCGGTCTATCAGATCGAGGGAGGAAGGGCCTATAAGCCGGGGCTGGAGCGGACGCGCGAGATCCTCGCCGCCTGTGGCCGTCCGGATCGGGAGCTGACCGCTCTCCATGTGGCGGGGACTAATGGCAAGGGCTCTACCTCTTACCTCCTCGCCTCCGTGCTGAGGGCTGCCGGACTGAGGGTGGGGCTCTTCACCTCGCCCCATATCGTCACCTACCGGGAGCGGATTCGGATCAATGGGGAGATGATCCCGGAGGAGTACATCACCCGATTTGTGGAGCAATTTCTCCGTGACCTCGGTGACCACTTACAGCCGTCGTTCTTTGAGCTGACCACGGCTCTCGCCTTTCGCTACTTTGTGGATGAGAAGGTGGACATAGCCGTAGTGGAGGTCGGTATGGGCGGTCGGCTCGACAGTACCAACGTCCTCAGCCCCCTCGTCAGCGTGATCACGAATGTGAGCATGGATCACATGCAATTCCTCGGCAACACGCTCGGTGAGATAGCCCATGAGAAGGCGGGGATCATCAAGCCTCATACCCCGGTGGTGCTGGGGCGGAGCATCGATGAGCCTGTACTGGAGGTGGTGCGGGCGAAGGCAGCTGAGGAGCAGGCGCCTCTCACGCTCGCTGATCAGTCGGATGAGATCCTGTCGCACGAGGAGATCGAGGGTGCAGGGTACCGCGTGGAGACGAAGAGCTTTGGTACCATCGATCTGCCGCTCATAGGATCGTACCAGCTGCAGAATCTCGGGACCGTCCTCGAGACAATCAAGCTGATCCGCGATCGCTATGGGATCACCCCGGAGATGGTCCGGGAGGGAGTCGCCCGGGTGGCGGATTTCGGTCTCAGCGGTAGGCTGCAGATGATCCGGCAGAGCGACCCGCGGATCTTTATCGACGCCGGGCACAATATCGGCGCCTGGGCTTACCTCGGTCCTCAGCTCGAGACGTGGGCCGGGGATGGAGGGCTTGCCGTGGTGCTGGGCATGTCGGCCGATAAGGATGTCGACCACGTGCTGGAGCGGCTGCCGAGGGAGACGCACCTCATCTGCACCCGGGCCCATGTGGAGCGTGCGATGAGCGGTGCGGACTTTGCGGAGCACGCGCGATCGCACGGCATCGAGCCGGTGCTGGTGATCGAGGATGTGCGGGAGGCGTACCGTGCTGCGATCGACTACTGCCGGGCGCACTCTGTTCGGACGCTCTTCGTCGGCGGCAGCTTCTTCGTCCTCTCCGACCTGCTCTCCGACACCGACGAGACCGCCCAGTAAGATTTATAGGTCAGGCATGTGACCGGACTCCTCTAAGAGCTCCACTAAGTGGAGATAGGTGGGGTGATCGACCTTGAAGGTCATCTTCTGCAGGTGGTATCGCTCCAGGATCTCCTCCGTCGTGCCGTACTTGGGAGGCCAGTCGTCAAACATCATCCGCTGCAGGATCTCCACATTCGTATCGCTGATCCTCCGGCAGTTGTGGTCGTGGAGACGCCCATCCTCTCGCCCCACCAGGCAGTCGAAGAGTATGTGGAAGAATAGGTACACCTCCGGAAACTTCTGATCCTCCTTCCTCTCCCAGTAGAGGATCAGGATATCCAGCAGCGTGCCGATCACCTCCGACTGTGGCTTCGCAAAGATGATCGCATTCTGCACATTGGTCCGGTACTCCTCTCGCCAGTCGAAGGCAAAGGGCAGATGATCCCGCCAGTACTTCTTGAGCGGCTCTGAGGGATCTCTCTGAAACATAAAGAACTCCGGCTCCGTGTAGTAAGGCTCAAACGGTCCGGCCATAAAGATCGTCGAGTCGAGCCACACACCTCCGTAGGCGGAGAGGAGTGCCAGCCTCAGTATATCGGAGTAGTAGGCGATTATCATCGCAGGATTGGACTGCCGCACCTGATCCACGATCGGAGGGAGATCGATATACTCGCTGACCGTCTCGTCCGAGAGACGGATCACCCGGTAGTCTCCTCTGTGCTGCTCTACCGAGGCGTAGCAGAGGCGGATCATCTCCGGGAGCATACTCTCGTCGAGACCCTGTGCCCAGTACTGCCAGATGATCTTCTCCCCCACCAACTCCGGGTGCTTCGGCATCACCTCGTAGTGCTTAGCCTTCCCCTTGTAGTAATCGTCTATCAGTCCGTACCAGATGGCGGCAGCCCTCTGATGCTTCCGTGGCTGTCGGCGGGACAGCCGACGATGATTCAGTCTCTTGACATAGTCTATTATCTTCATATCACCGGTGGCTTTACAAATGGTTGGGCTGATACTTCTCCGCAAAGGTAAGGGTTATCTCTCTATCGGTATCGGTAATCCCGGGGCAAGAGGAGAGGTGACGCATTTGAGAGCCGTCGTTAATCACGCGCCGGATCGATCCCGCAGGGACTTTCCCGCCGGTTCCCCTCCTCTGACACCACACCCCCGACCGATCCCGCATTCATCCCCTATGCAGGCGCCGGGGAGTATCGTATTGAGCGGGATAGAGGCCGGTGAATTCTAAACACGGTATTAGTCTGAGGGGAACTTCGGCGTATGTCCTCTCGGTAATTATGCGTAACTTGCCCAAAAGTCAGAGTAGATAGTTTTGAATATAGCGTTTGTCAATTGGTGGACCTTCAATACGGTCATGGGCGGGATCGAGGCGGTCGGTGCCCGAGTTGCCGGTGCCCTTACCGCCCGGGGACACCACGTCTGCCTGGCAGCTGTGGAGGAGGGCTATCCCTCGGTAGAGGGATTTGAGAACCTCCTTCTGCCGGATAAGCAGCGTATTCGTTCCAGGGCTAACTTTGATGCATTGGTGGAGTACTTCGGCGCCCACGGCGTCGAGGTGATCGTCTGCCACAATGCCTACCGCCGTCGGCTGGCACTGCTTCTCGCCGAGGTGGCCGACCGACTGGGGGCAAGGCTTGTCTTTGAGATCCACACCGATCCGACGATGTACAAGTTTAAGCGCCGGACACCTCCTTTCCTCCACTGGGCGGAGTACCTCTTCCGGCGCCACAAGGCTCTCCGCCAGTGGCGGCTCATCTCGAGAATCGGCGATGCGATCGTGCTTCTCTCGCCCTCGTATGTGCCCATCTTCAGAGACCTAGTAGGTGACGCTTCGGAGGGCAAGCTGATCAGTATCTCCAATCCCAATACCTACGACCCGACCGAAATACCGGCACATCTGTCTAAGGAGAAAATGCTCCTCTATGTGGGACGCTTCGACTACGGTCAGAAGCGAACCGACCGCCTGCTGGATGTGTGGGGGATGATACAGGATCGCTTCCCGGACTGGTCGCTGTACATAGTGGGCGGGGGGAACGAGCGGGTGGAGCGCGACCTGAGGAGGCGAGCGGAGACACTCCATCTGGAGAGGATCCACTTCGAGGGCGTACGCTCTCCGCAGCCCTACCTCAGCCGCGCCGGGATCTTAGTCTCCTCGAGCAGCTACGAGGGGCTCCCCTTAGTGATCCTCGAGGCTCTCCAGTATGGCGTGGTGCCGATCGCCTTTGACAGCTATGCCGCTCTCAGGGATGTCACCGATGGGGGGCGGCTGGGGGTGATGGTTCCCCCATTTGATCTCAGGGCATATGCCGACAGCCTCTCCCGACTGATGGAGGATGATGCCGGTCGGGCAGAGATGTCGCAGGCGGGCAGAGAGTGGTCGCACCGGTACGACATGGATGAGATCGCCGGTGAGTGGGAGCGCTTCCTGACGCAGCTTTTATCCAAGTAGTATGAGCCCCTTAGTCACAGTGGTGATCCCCTGCTACAATGGGGCAAAGGTGGTGGGGCGCTGTCTCTCCGCCCTCGAGCGGCAGACCTATACCCCCTTTGAGGTGCTGCTGATCGATGACGCCAGCACGGATGGGACGGCTGATGTGGTGGCGAAGTATCCCTTTGTGAAGCTGCTGCGAAACGAGACCAATCGGGGTGTCTCCTACGCCCGCAACAGAGGTGTCGAGGAGGCGAAGGGGAAGTATCTCCACTTCCTCGATGTCGATGATGAGGTGAGCAGCAACTTCTATGAGGAGATGGTTCGGTATGCGGAGGAGGCCGGAGCGGAAGTGACCGCCTGTAGCTTCGTCTATCAGCATGTGCCGGAGAAGTCTCAGATCTTCCGCACCCCTCGGGTCTACACAGGGACGATGGACAAGCTTCGGGTCACCTATGTCTGCAAGATAGGTGTGGTCTGGAGATACCTCTTCCGCACCGACTTTATTCGCCGCCATGAGGATCTTCGATTCCCGGTCGGACGACTCGTGGAGGATCTGCCCTTTGCCGTCCGGGCACTCTTTTATGCCAATAAGGTGGCGACTGCTCCCCGGGCGGAGTATCTCTACCGCTACGAGGCCGCCTCTCTGACGGAGTCGGACGATCCGGAGGTGAGGAGAGCCTTTGCCGAGGGATATGATTTTGCGGAGGAGGATGTCAAGTCCTTCCTCGCTGCACACGGAGTGCATCGCCGACCGGGACGAGACTCCTACCTCATCTCCTACTTCCTACACAAGGTCTCCAATCGCCTCCGCGGTGGTCAGACCGACCTGACAGAGCGACTGTGACGATGAATGACGCGATACGGATAGCCGCTGTAACGATGGCGCGTAACGACTCCTTCTTCCTCTCCCGGTGGATCCGCTACTACGGGCGAGAGGTGGGGTACGATCACCTCTATATATACCTCGATGGGGAGGATCAGGAGATCCCGCCCGGCACACCGGAGGAGGTTCATGTCACGAAGCTGCCCCATCGGTTTCTCTCTCGCTCGGCAGGTGATAAGTATC
>NZ_AQWR01000048.1 GCF_000375645.1 Porphyromonas bennonis DSM 23058 = JCM 16335
GCGGGATCGGCAGGCGGTAGCAGTAGGGCTGGGATCAGTCGACAGGATTGCACAGCGACAGGGATTATCACTTCTTTACTTTAAGGCTCAAATGCGTCACCCCTGAGGCACGACAAAAAAAGATGGGACCACGCTCACGCGCAGTCCCAATCTGAAAAACTTGTTTAATGAAATTAACGCATCTGATAAACAAAACCTTTATCTTACTAGCCCAACAGGCGGACTATATTACACACTTCTCCTTGTCACATAGGGTGGAGAGCCCTTATACAGTATCCATACTTTAGCTTCTTTGTCTTCCTTTGATGTGTGGCTATGGGATTGGTTTAATCGTCCTGAAGGAAAAGTTCGATTTTCTCTCTTTTCTTTTGTCTTCCCAGCCTTTGTCGGTTTGGGTTTGTTGTGCTTTTGTCTGACGGTCAGAGTGGTGCGGGTCTGTCGGGGATACACGCCTTTAGTTACCATTCGGCTGAGATGGTGGGTGAGATCTCTGATTCTATGAGTGGTGCCTATAGTAAGCAACAGGCATCCCGGTCTGCGATGGGATTCGCAGACCACACACGATCGTCTCTGATCCGAGTCAGCTCAGTCCGAGGGAGAGCCTCAGCTTGCGGCGATGGTTGGCCCAGATCTTCTGCAGCGTGGCGGGCTCGAGGTGCTCGTCGTGGTCATTGACCATAAGTGAGACGAAGTGCGAGAGCTCCGATACGACGATCTCCATCCGCACATAGCTTGTGGGACAGTCGTTCCAGTTCCACTGGATATACTCTCCCTTCTTCAGATCTGTGACTGTTGCGGAGCGGTCATCGCCGGTCTCGTCCCAGAATACATGTATCTTCCTCAGCGAGACATCCACCCTCGGGGCGATCCACTCTGATAGACCCCTGGCAGTCGAGATTTGGTTCCATACGCTCTTGGGAGATGCGTTGTCGAGGTCGATCTCTATCTTGAAGCCTTCTCCGTGTGAGGTCCTAGCCATAGCATTCTATTATTAGTCTTACATGATAGTGCAATATAGTCATTTCCTCGTATTATAGGAGCATATGATAAGTGATTTCCCTGTTTTTGCCCCAGAGTCGCACTCTCTTACCCCTAGGATGATGACAAGGTGCTACTGATGGAGCGCTTTTCGGTCGATCCCGGATCCTGAGTCCGGAGAGATCCTCGTAGATTGTAAAGTATTAAGTAAATTTGCTCGGTTACTATCCGCATAATAAGACTAGAACTATGATAAGGAGTAAGGAGGCTAATCAGCCCGTATGGAGAGATATCACTGCACTCTCCGACCTACCGCAGTCACTTCAGCAGCTGGAGGAGCTCGCCAATAATCTCTGGTGGGTGTGGAATGCACCGGCTCGTCATCTCTTCAGGGATCTTGACCCGGTGGTCTGGTACCACTCTAAGGGGAATCCGGTCCACGTCCTCCACACCCTCTCTCAGAGCCGTATCGCAGAGCTGACAGAGGATCAGGACTTCCTCGAGAGGCTTGCGCAGGTGTACAGTAGCTTCAGGTCCTATATGGATCAGCCAAAGAGGGACGATCTCCCTTCTGTCGCCTACTTCTGTATGGAGTATGGCATCACCAATATCCTGAAGATCTACTCCGGCGGTCTCGGCATACTAGCCGGTGACTACATCAAGGAGGCGAGTGACTTCGGTGCCAATATGGTGGGTGTCGGCTTCCTCTACCGCTACGGCTACTTCGACCAGAAGATCACCGCCGACGGACAGCAGGTAGCCGAATACAAGGCTCAGGACTTCGAGGATCTGCCTCTCACGCTGGTGCGTGACGACAATGGAGCGCCCCTGATGCTCCGTGTGCCCTTCAACGGCTACGAGGTGTCTGCCCAGATCTGGCGCGTCGATGTAGGTCGGGTGAAGCTTTACCTTATGGATACCGACATTGCGGAGAACTCTGAGTGGGATCGTCAGATCACTCATCAGCTCTATGGAGGCGACTGGGAGAACCGTATGAAGCAGGAGTATATGCTCGGCATCGGCGGTGTACAGATGCTTCGTCTCCTCGGCATCGAGACCGATGTATACCATGCCAATGAGGGCCATGCTGCCTTTATGGGGCTGGAGCGTATGGCTCATATGGTGGAGGGCGGTCTTGACTTTGACCAGGCACTGGAGCTGGTCCGCTCCTCCGGACTCTATACCTGTCACACTCCGGTGCCGGCAGGACATGATTACTTCGACGAGTCCCTCTTTACGAAGTATGTCGGGCACTACGCCGACAAGCTCCGTATCTCCCTCCAGGATCTGATCGATCTTGGTCGTGAGACTCCCGGCTCTCATGAGAAATTCTCCATGAGCGTCCTGGCGCTCAATACCTGCCAGGAGGCGAATGGTGTCAGTAAGCTCCACGGTCAGGTGTCGCGCGAGATGTTTGCTCCCGTCTGGAAGGGATACCTCCCTGAGGAGCTCCATGTCGGATACGTGACTAATGGCGTGCACCTGCCCACCTGGATGGCCTCGCCCTGGTCTGATCTGATGGAGAAGAGTGTGGGTGATGATATCCTCACCGAGCAGGACAGTCTCGACCTGTGGGACAAGGTCTGGCAGACTCCCGACATGGATGTCTGGGAGAAGAGACTGGAGCTCAAGAGTCGTCTGATCGAGTACCTCCGTCGTCGCTACGAGGCACACATGGGAGACTTCAATCAGGACCCCACCATGCTGATGAGCTTCCTCGAGACGCTCACCCCGAAGACCCTTCTCATCGGCTTTGGTCGCCGCTTCGCCACCTACAAGAGAGCGCACCTCCTCTTTACCGACCTCGACAGGCTCTCCAAGATCGTCAATGATCCGGAGCACCCGGTGATCTTTATCTTCACAGGCAAGGCGCACCCGGCTGATGGAGGCGGTCAGGGGCTGATCCGACATATCTTCCAGATCTCCAAGCGTCCGGAGTTCCTCGGCAAGATCCTCTTTGTCGACAACTACGACATCCGTGTGTCCCAGTTCCTCATCCCCGGTGTAGATATTTGGCTCAATACGCCGACGAGACCGCTTGAGGCCTCAGGTACCTCGGGTATGAAGGCGCTGATGAATGGCGTGCTCAACTTCTCCGTCCTCGATGGCTGGTGGTATGAGGGCTACGTCAAGGGGGGAGGCTGGTCGCTTACCGAGAAGATCACCTTCTCCGACACGAACCTGCAGGACAAGCTCGACGCTGCGACCATCTACCGTATGCTGGAGGAGGAGATCATCCCGCTCTACTACGACAATGATAAGGAGCAGTCCTACTCAGAGGGCTGGATCCATGCCATCAAGACAGCCACCTCGCAGATTCTCCCTCGCTTCACGATGCGACGGATGATCCGTAATTACTTCGACCGATTCTACAATCAACTCGGAGAGCGCAGTGCCATGCTCCGTGCAAGTGACTACAGGCAGCTCGGTCGTCTCCTCGAGTGGGAGCGCCACGTGGCTCAGTCGTGGTCTCACCTGGAGGTGGTGGATACCCGAATGATCAAGGACGACGGCACCCTGATAAACAACTTCACCGTGGGCGGTATCGCACGGGGAAGTGTCACGGTAGACCTGCACGATCTGCGTAGTGACCTGGCTGTCGAGCTGATCATCGCTCGTGAGGATACCAAGACGAAGAAGCTCCATCTCGCCAGTAAGCAGGCCTTCCACCTCGTCTCCGAGGAGGGATCCCGCAGACGGTATGAGCTGAAGGTGGATATTGATCTACCCGGTACCTATAAGGTAGCCACTCGCATCACTCCGACCCATGAGCTGCTGGCACACCCGATGGCTCTGGGGTATATGAAGTGGGTCACCATCTTCTGAGGCGCGCCTTAGCACTGCTTGAGGGATGAAGATTCACCACGAGGGTACGACCTTCTTAGTCGCAGCGGGGATATTCCTCAGCTTCCTCTGCCTCTACATCTACTTGGTAGTGGAGCAGAGGTGGCCCTTCTGGCTCTCCGTCGTGGTGAGTGTGGTGCTGCTGGGCATCGCCTTCAATTTCTACCGCTCTCCACGCCGCATCCACGGCAAGCCGACGGACGGACTGGTACTCGCCTCTGCTGATGGGCACATTGTGGCTATCGAGGAGGTGGATGAGCCGGAGGTCTTGGGCGGTAAGAGTCTGATGATCTCTACCTTTATGTCCCTCTTCAACGTCCATGCTCAGTGGGTGCCGGTGGCGGGCGAGGTGACCTATGTGCGTCACCACCGGGGCAATGTCTACGCCGCCTATGTCCCTAAGAGCAGTACGGAGAACGAGCGCTCCACCGTCGAGATAGTCACTCCCGAGGGGCACCACATTGTGGTGCGTCAGATCGCAGGGGCGATGGCTCGTCGCATAGAGACCTATCTCAGGGAGGGGGAGACGTGTGAGATCGATGACCAGCTGGGCTTTATCAAGCTCGGCTCTCGGGTCGATATATTCCTCCCGCTGGGAAGTAAGCCGCTGGTGGATCTCGACGAGCCGGTTACCGGTAACGTCACCGTGCTGGCGGAGCTGCCTCCCCGTGAGACGTCTAAGTAAATGGAAACCATGGCAAAGCCGATCTATAAATACATCCCCAATCTCCTGACGCTCTCTAATGGGCTCTTCGGTGCGCTCTCTATCGTGATGTACCTCACAGTCTCACTCCGAGCGGCGCTCTGCTGCATCGCCGTGAGCCTGATCGCCGACGTGCTCGACGGTATGACTGCGCGACTGCTCCACGCTACGTCAGACATTGGTGGTGATCTGGACTCCCTCTCCGATGTCATCTCCTTCGGTGCCGCGCCGGCGATCCTGCTGACGATGGTACTAAGGGGACTGGGCTGGGGTGTCGCTTGCTGGGCGCCTCTGCTGGTCGTACCCGCCTCGATATATCGTCTGGCGAAGTTCAATAACGATCCCCGTCAGACCACATCCTTCATCGGCCTTGCCACCACCGGCAATGCGGTCATGCTGGCACCGCTGGCACTCTTCTTTCAGAGCCACTCTGTCGCGCCCACGCCGCTTTACCAGACTCTCTTCGTCCTCTTTATGATCGTCGATGCCTGGCTTCTGGTCTGCGAGGTGCCGTTCTTTGGTCTCAAGCAGCTCTCCAAGGGCTGGCGAGCCAATATCGGGCTCATCATCGTCGTCTTTGCAGCGATAGTGGCACTGATCCTCTTCGGTATCGAGGGGATCGCCTGGGCGATGATGCTCTATATTTTGCTTAACTTAATCACGTGGCTGACTCACAAGTCAGGCGCAAAATCAACAATCCAATGAAGATAAACGATAAGTCCTACGTCCGCGTACAGTATAAGCTCACCGAGGTAGCTCCCGACGGCTCCGAGACCTTTGTCGAGGAGACGACTGAGGATCGCCCCATGGACTATGTCCACGGTCTCGGGATCCTGCTGCCGGACTTTGAGAAGGAGCTAAGCGGTCTCGATGATGGGGATGTCTTTGACTTCACACTCGAGCCTGAGGCTGCATATGGTCCCATCCAGGAGCAGCTCCTGATGGATCTCGACAAGTCCATCTTCCAAGATCCGGAGGGAAACTTTGACAGCGGCTTCGTCCAGGTGGGGCGCTACGTCCCTATGCGTACCGCTGACGGCCAGACGGTCAATGGGCTGGTGCTAGATATCACGGAGGATAAGGTGAAGATGGACTTCAATCACCCGCTCTCCGGTAAGACGCTTCACTTCGTCGGTCACGTGCAGGAGGCTCATCCCGCCACGGATCAGGAACTCAAGCGCTTCGAGCAGCTCCTCCACGGGGGTTGCTGCTGCGGCTCAGACGATGACGAGTGCTGTGGACACCATCACGACGACACCTGCCACCACGGACGTGGCAACGACTGTCTCTGCCACAAGTCCCACTAAGCTTCCTTATTAGTACTGAGGTCTCTCCATTATCGTGGAGGGACCTCAGTGCTTTTGCGGTGCTACTTTACTCAAAAGGAGAAGACCTCGCGGAAGGCGTCCAGCAGCGCCTCCTTCGCCTCATCCATAGGGACCTCGTGCCCCAGCTCACGAGCAAGACTGGTGACACCGCGGTCGCTAAAGCCGCAGGGGTTGATCCAGTGGTAGGCATCCTCGTGGGTATTGACGTTGAAGGCAATGCCGTGCATCGTGACGAAGCGGCTGGCGCGTACGCCGAGGGCGCAGACCTTGCGAGGGTAGTCGTCCGTATGCAGCCAGACGCCCGGGGCGTCGTCCATCAGCTCACCGGCGAGCCCGTATCTACGCAGCACGGTGAGCGCCACCTCTTCGAGGGCGGCAACGTAGCGCCTGACGCCGAGGTGTAGCTGCTCGAGGTCGAGGATCGGGTAGACGGTCCACTGCCCCGGACCGTGGTAGGTGGCGTCGCCGCCTCGATTGGTGCGGACGAGGTCGATACCTGCCCGGTGGATCTGCTCCTCAGGGTAGAGGAGGCTCTCCTCCTTGGCATTGAGCCCAAGGGTGATGACCGGCTTGTGTTCGTTGAAGATCAGATACTGCCTCGGCAGCTCACCACGATGCTTTGCCTCGATCGCCCGGTCGAAGAGCTCTCGCTGCTGACGGTAGGAGTCGGCGTAGCTGATGCCGGAGGGATTGATGATGACTTGCAGTTCGCTCATAGGTTTACCAGCTTTTTGGAACGAACTTCTCACACAGCATGGAGGCGGGGCAGTAGTTACAGCCACTCGCATCGCCGGCCTCTACGGCAAAACTGAAGTCTTCGTCGAGGATCAGTCTCACCGCCTCTCGCAGCCACTCCTTTATGCTGGAGTCCACATTTGTCCGGTAGTCGCTGATCACGACCGGGTTCGGGTCTATTTCCTTGGGGACCTTTAGTGTGATGATGCCGTCATTAATGTCGGGCGCACCGGGCTTGAGGATCATAGGTCGGACCTTAAGGTTTTTATCTGACAAGAGCCGGTTGAGCTCGCCCGACTCGAGCATTACGTCGCAGTAGTACAGGAGCTGGATGACTGCGCCATTGATTTTCTTAGCCTGCTTGAGACACTCGACCAGCTTTTTGGCGTCAGTAGGCCACTTGGATAGATCGCACTCGGTTTTGTCCCGCCCGGTCTTGTAGTCGATGATATTGACGGTGTCGTCCTGCACGTCTATGCGGTCAATGATGAGCTTGAAGTTTGCACCCTCGTAAGCGGTCTCTATCTCTATCTCCCCTCCGACGTAGGTGATGTCGCCGCCTGCCTGGACCCGCTCAAGGTCCGCCTCCACCATTCGCCGGACAAGTTTCCTCGTCATCTCGAGCTGGTTGTCGTTGTAGTCACTCTTCTTCGTCTCGAGATGGAGCTTCTTGGCACTCTCGGCTACGGCATTGTCTATCGCATCGCCTTCTAGAATTTTAGAGAGACTTTCGCGCGAGAGACCATCTTTTTCCCCCTCACTCTCCTTATAGAGCGATTGCATCGCAGTGTGGAAGAGGGTACCGCTGTCTCTCTTGTCAAGGACACCGGACAGGTTTTCATCGTCCCTTATCCCCTCGATGGCGGTGTAGTAGAAGCGTCTCGGGCAGGTGTGGAAGTCCCTCATCCGCGAGGCTGAGAGGTGCTTTACAGCCACTGTAGACTGATCGTTTACGTCAGCCCTATACTGACTGACCAGCGTCTTGTCCTCAATGAAGTCGCCGCCAGCCTCTGTGCCGGTAAGGGGGAAAGAGGCCTCCGCCTCGTACATAGGCACGCCGTAGACGTCCCTGAGGAGCTGCACGTATCGGGAGGGCTCTCCCGCGGAGGCATCGCCGGTACGGGAGTCGTAGAGGAAGACGACACGCTTGGCACGAGACATGAGACGGAAGAAGTTGTAGGCTCTCGTCTGCTCCTGGAGGTCTGTGGTCGGGAGGTTGTACCCCTTGCGGAGGGAGAAGGGGATAGTCGTATCAAGCTGTGTGGCGGTGGGCAGGGTACCCTCAGAGGCGTCGGGTATGATCACGGTGTCGAAGTCAAGTCCGCGCGTCTCTAATAGCCCCATCACCTGCAGTCCTCGGAGTGGCATACCGCTGAAGGGGACCCTTGCCCTGGCGATCGTGGTCCTGAGTAGGTCTGTCACGACAGAGTAGGTAAAGGGATTTGTCGCACTCTCAGCGTGTCGCTTGCAGTAGGCTCTCTGGGAGGTGAGCTGAGGAAGGATCAGCTCGCGACGGATATACTTGATCATACCCTGCTCCGGATCCTCTTCCTCATCCGCAGGAGCTGTCTCCGTGATTAGGAGCTTGAGGAGATCGTCCACCTGAGTCGTCAGCACAGCTCCCTCTGGGTAGCAAACACCGTCGGTAGTCGGCTCGCAGAGGGTATCAGCTTCTCGGAAAATGGTCAGCAGTATCTTTCGCGTGCGGCTCTCATCGGGAAAGTGATCTACTATAAGACTCTGTAGCTCGTTGCCGCTGATGAAGAACTTTTTCTCCTTGATCAACTTGTCCTTAAGACCCTCGCGCGCCTTTGCCATCTCCTTATCGGAGAAGAATTTGGATAGGGCCGCCAGCATAAGGATCTCGCACACCTCTGTGAGACGGTACCGTCGATTGCGCTTATAGTAGTTGCTCCAGTACTTCAGTAGCAGGCTCAGCATCGCAGCGACAGGGATCCCCTTAATCGGGTAGCCCATGGTGACATTGATCTTGCCGATCCCCTTCGGCATATTGCTCAGCAGAGGCAGCAGGAGATTCTCGTCCGGTAGGACGATCGCCGTCTTCAGCGGTTCTCTCGAGTCGAAGAGTGGGTCGCTGTCGTTGGTATCGCTCAGAGACTGCACGATCTTTTTCCAGCCGTCTTCCCGGTTGTCGTCCTCTATCAGCTTGCGGATCGCTCCGGTCTGGGCTACTGCCGAGGCGGTAGAGATAAGGGCGGTGCGGAGCTCATGTGCCTGATCGGGCACGTCGAAGTTGATGTGGTAGTCTCCTGTGGTCGGAGCGGGATACGCTGAGGTATTGCGCCCGACAAAGGAGCCGGCCAGTCCGGGAGACTTCAGGATCGGATCGGTGAAATAGTCCCAGTAGAAGATTGCCTTACCGGTGTCTCTGAAGTGGTCGAGGATCCGGTACATAGCGGGCGTCTGAGCATTGAGTCCCACGAAGACAGTGATCATCCCGTCATCGGTGAGGCTTAGCTTCCCACCCTTGATCTGCTCCGCCGCCTCCCGGAGCATCATTCCCTCATAGGCGAGCCCCTCCTCCTTCATCAGCCCCTTGGCGGTGTCGTAGATCTCAGGGAGCTTCATCCAGAAGTCGAGGAACCTTTTCTTCATCTCCTCCGACTTGCTACCCTCCTTCGTCGTCAGCTCCGGCAGCTTCGCGTCCTTCTCGTATATCAGCTTGCAGATGCCCTCCCACTGCCTCTTGGATAGGAAGGTGGTGAGATCCTCGGAGAGCTCTTTATGATTGAGTATGTTCTCTAAGAAGCTATCCACCTCGACGAGATGCTTATCTATGTCGTCGAAGTCCCGGAGGAGCGACTTCCCGAAGTCGTAGAAGTCCTCAAATGATCTCTCCTCGTACGTCAGCCCCATAACCTGCCGGTAGGCGAGGTAGATCTTGTGGATGATGAGCAGCTCGCTATTCGGATCCTCCTCGCCTGCCATATGTAACCTCTGTCGGAGGAGGTTATTCATCGTCGTGCACTCCGGGAGGAGAATCGGTGCCTCACCGGCACACTGCTTCAGGTAGTGGCAGAGGAAGATCCCCGCTCTCTGGTTGTGGAAGATGAAGCGGTACTGATGCAGCGGAGTGGCGCCGGGCGTCGAGGTCAGGTTGTAGAAGTGCTCAGCAATCTGCTTGAGGAATGGCTCTGCCATGGGAGTGCTTGATGAGGAGATGAGTGTAACTAAGAAAAGCCCTCCTCCTCCATCTGTGGATGAAGAGAGGAGGGCTCTCAGATAGTGGTGCAGTACGGAACTGCTTATTTCTTACGCTTGGTGATAGCGTTGTAGATAGCGATGAGGATAACGGCGCCGATGACAGCTACGACGAGCTGCCCCCAGACACCGGTACCGGCGGAGACGTCCAGCAGGCTGAATACCCAGCCGCCCACTACACCTCCGAGGAGACCGAGGACCGTATTCCAGATGCATCCATTAGCGCCGCCCGGCATGATCCAGGAGGCAATTAGTCCGGCCGCAAGGCCGATAAGTAATGACCAAAGAAGTCCCATAATTTTTAATGCGTTATTGAGTTAGTGAAAAATGTTAGTCTTCTGTCTTGAAAAATGAGAAGTGAACCGCCCCATAGTGGCGCATCTCGACAAAGTCGGGATCCTCGCTGAAGTCCACCTCCCCGGGGTGCTCCTGCACATAGAGCCCTCCCGGTGAGAGGATGTGCGCCTCCCGGATCAGCTGTGGCAGATCCGGCAGCTGAGTCAGGTCGTAGGGCGGGTCCGCCACGATGACCTGATAGCTCGGTACCTCCGACGGATCCTTGGCGGCAAGCCGTCTGAGCCACTTCAACACATCGTAGTGTATGACCTTATACCCCGGGTCGCCCAGCGTCTCTGCCGTCTGACGGATAAAGGCAGCATGCGCCTCGTCCCGCTCGATGGCGGTCACACTACGAGCGCCCCTCGAGAGCATCTCGAAGCCGAGACTGCCTGTGCCGGCAAAGAGGTCAAGTGCGTCGCTCTCCTCCCAGTCGACGTAGTTGGCGAGGATGTTAAATAAATTCTCCTTCGCCATATCGGTTGTGGGGCGAGCCTTGAAGGTGCGTGGCACCTCAAAGCGTCGGCGACCATATTTCCCGCTTATTATCCGCATATCAGAGCGAGACGGATGACAGGGGAGTGGATGTCTGCCAGCTCCTCGGGGTGGGCGCAGAGAGCGCCGTAGTCATTGACCCTCACGTTAGCCACCGCATCCCGGAGGAGCCGAGTGGCGGAGTCTATCTCATCTGACTCCTTGGCAAAGAGGAGGAGGTGATCCTGCTCCTTATCGAGGTGGAAGTGCTCCCACACCGAAGTGATGTAGTAGAGCAGGTCTACTCGGTCAGCGATGGTATAGCGATTGGCGAGACGAAGGTGCCCGGACTCGCAGTAGCAGAGGTCCGTATGCCCGTCAGAGACCAGTGCCATGAGGGTGCGTGGGTAGCGCCGACGGCTGTAGATCGCACCCGCCAGGGCGAGTGCCGCTGCGGGATGGGCGTAGGAGGAACCCTGGAGGGCACTCTGACACTCGTCGAACGTCTCCTCCGTAGTGGTAAAGATCAGGTCTATCCCCAGGTCGCTGATCGTAGTGCTCTGCAGGCAGTGTCCCTCCTGGAGATCGGAGAGCCAGTGTCTGGGTGTCACCCCTCCGCTGGTGAAGTCTCTCGGCACCAGCGTGTAGCTCCCTCCCTCATCGATGTAGAGGGTAGTGGAGCCAAAGGGACGAGCCAGCTCCCTCCGGCGGAGGAAGTCCCTCGTAGCCTCCTTGCCCTGCACGACGATATGGCTCCGGATCAGAGGACGATCGCCACCCTCGGCGATCACCCCCTCGAGTCCATTATCACTAAGGGTGACGAGGAGCGAGCTCCGCTTGATGTCTGACTCGGTGAGGTCTCGACCGGTCTGTCGGTCTCGGATCTGATCCATAGGCAGGTGTAGTAGACAGGAGAGCCGATCTCACTCGGTCAGCACCGGTACAGATCGGCTCTCGGATTACTTCAGTCAGTTGCTGGGTCTATAGGCACTCAGTCCTGTGGATTACTCCCAGTTACCTGCGTTGTTATTGATCTCCGTCAGTGAGCCGACCTTCATACCGGGGTACTTCCCCATCTTCGTCTGACGGTCCACTGCGTTATTCAGCTCCGTGGCATCGAGGTCACCGAGGTAAGCGGCAAAGGGAGCGCTCGCCTGAAAGACGTTGATCGCATACTTGTGACCCTCCGGACCGGTGATGATCGAGGCGGTGTCCATCTGGAAGTACTCGCCAGTATTGGGGATCCTACCGAAGGTACTCAGGTCGACCTTACGCTCGCCAAATACGGTCGTCAGCGCAGGAGCGATCACCGTGTCACGAGAGAAGACAACGGTCTCGCCGTTGATATTCCTGACCAGCTTCTGCTCCTTAGCCTTGGTCCAGTCGCCGGTCTTCTTAGCCTGAGCGACGATGGCAAGAGCATCCTGCTCAGTCATGCCGTCCTCGAGCTGCTTCTCGCTGAGCTCCAGCTGGCGACGTACGGTCTTGACCTGACCATTCTGGAGCCAATTGGTCAGCTCGTCAAATGAGGGGGTATGATGACCATTAGATGACTTGTAAGCCACCTGAGCCGTACGGACGTCCTTGAGACGCTCGATGATGCGAAGCTCACGCTGAGTCTTCGTGTTCTTGAAGCGGATCGGTGTCTCTACCCTGGCGTAGCAGACATAGGCCAGAGCCAGCACTGCTGCTACAAGAAGGATCTTGAAGAGATTTTTCATAAGATGAAATATTGTGGTTGTTTTATTGTCTATAAGAAAACGTCCTGTCAGCCACCACACGGCAGCTCACTGACAAAAGTAGCAAAGTTTATTGATATGACCCACAATGTAGCGCACTAATTTTCTCACATCTGCACCATCAGGCTCCAAAGTGGCTGCTACTCTACTCCTTATGCCGCATATAAGCACAGTGGCAAATGCTTCGTCCATGGGTCGGCGAGCAGCGATTCAGCGATCAGGCGGGATGGGTATGCTCCATAAGAGTAGGTATATAGTATTTGAGTGGTACAGACACTTATCGGCTCTGTGAGGAGTCGGGAATGAAGCATTTCTTGCGGGTCCCCGCTTCATAGCGGTAAAGCTTGAGTGCGTCACCCACGGTCTGCAGATCTACCTGGGATGACGCAATTGAGCTTTAAAGTAATGAAGAGATAACCCTTTCGCTGTGAAATCCCGTCGAATGATCCCTCCCCTGCTGCCGTCTATTGATCCCGCAGGGGCGAAGCCCCGGAGGGATCATCGCTTTTTAGACCGGGTGTCGAGGCACGAAGTGCCGAAGACCCCGGGAAACGACGACGCATTCAAGGTATACGACCCCGCCAGGGTGTCGCACATATCAGTCAGTCTATCAGTGCGACACCCTAGCGGGGTCGCGGGATCGCTTGCGATGCCTGATCCACGGGTCATCGGGGCTACGCCCCTCGACCGCGTGGCTAAAAAGCGGGCACCCCTGTCGGGGTGCT
>NZ_AQWR01000049.1 GCF_000375645.1 Porphyromonas bennonis DSM 23058 = JCM 16335
ATGCGTCACCCCTGGGGGTAGGGAAGGGTCTTTGTACATCGGTCACCGCTTCGCGGATGACCGATGCCTATGGAGCGAGCACCCTTCGGGTGCCTCACGGATAAAGACCTTTTCAAAATGGTCTTTCGCCGAAAAAGCACCGCTTTTTCGGTGGAGATTATGCAGAATACCCCAGATGCAAGGAACTGAGAGTGAGGGCGAAGGGAGTGTGCTTACGCACATGACCAAGCCCGAATCTCGAAAGTGACGCCGCAGATGGGGTATTATGCAAAAGTCTCGGATAAGCCCTCTAGGTATATGATTACCCCAATGCTCAAATGCGTTACCTCTGAGAGGGAGGGGAGGGAGGGGAGAAAGGGTGAGATAAATTTGTAACTTTGTTGACCATCTGACACCTTTATATATATGCAGGATAAGCGGGCAGGCGAGGCCCCGGAACATATCCCTACCGATCCCTCCGAGGAGAGGGAGGCTGACGGGGAGCACTCCACCAAGCGGAGGCGCTCCTGGTGGGCTCGGCTACTGATCTGGCTGGGCGGGATCGTTGGTGCCCTACTCCTCGTGCTTGTGGTCTTTACCGCCCTGCTGATGATCCCGTCGGTCCAGACTCGGATCGCCAATCAGCTCCTGGTGACGATGGAGCGGTCTACGGGGCTGCGCATGTCGGTCAAGCGGCTGAGCGTCGGGTTCCCCGGCAAGCTCTACCTGGAGGGCCTTCAGGCACTCACTGTCGATGGTGATACCGTCCTCTACGCCAAGCGTCTGACGGCGCAGACGAATGCGATCGCCTACCTCCGCCACCGGGATCTGCCGCTGAGTGGGGTGGCTCTGGAGCGTGCGCAGCTGGACTACCACACACCGGGTGACAGCATGGTCCTAAGAGGGCATATCAGTCGCTTTGCGGTGGATCGGGGATCCTTTGACTCCTCCTTCAGCCACATGAGCTTCGGCACCGTGGAACTGTCGGATACGCATATGGACGTGCTGATCCTACCTAAGGAGAAAAAAGAGAAGGAGGAGCCGAAGTCTCCCCCGCCGACGATCCGATGGGACAAGCTGTTGCTTAACAATGTCTCCGCCACCTACACCGACTCGCCCGACAGCCTGATCATCGATGCACATATATATGATGCGCTCGTGAGCGGCGGACTGGTCGATCTGCCGGACTCCCTCTACACAGTGGACCGGGTGGATCTGCAGGCGGATCTAAATAAGGTGGGTGCCCCTCTGGAGATGCTTCCCTCACCCTGGGGGACTTCGATCAGGGGGGAGGCGATCCGCTACGGTGGCGCTGACGATCTGACTGCCCGGCTGAGGGAGGTCTCGCTCTCCACGGGCGATGGCTGGCAGCTCCACCGGCTCTCCGGCCTGGTGACGAAGGATAGGGAGCGGCTTCGGGTAGAGGAGCTGGTGCTGGAGCTGTCGCAGAGTAAGCTCGGCGGCGAACTGGATCTCCCCTTCACCGGCTGGAGACCTGATAGCGTCGGGACTCTCTCCGCTCGCCTTGCCGGTCGCATCTGCGCTCCGGAGCTGGAGCGCTTCGTCCCGATGGCAGGGGACCTCCCTGACCTCCCCCTCCGGACCGTCGTCACCGCCTCGGGGGACTGGCAGAGAGGTGTCGATGCGGAGATCCGACTCGAGGAGCCCTCTCTCCTCCGACTCCATGCCTCGGCGAGAGCCACATCGCTCCTCGGCGGTGGGCCGATGACGGTGAAGGGGCACTACGAGCTGCGCTCCGGCAAGGATCTCTCGCGACAGGTGGCGCAGCTGATGAAGTCAAAGAAGCCTCCCCGCTGGCAGATACCCGATGGCATGGACCTGGTCGGTAGTGGGAGCTATGATCCTCATGGAGGAGAGGTAGATCTCCGTGTCACTCTCCCGGAGGGGTATCTCACTGCGGTGGGGCACTACCGCCCGAGGAGCAAGAGCTACTCTGCTGATGTGGAGGCGGTCCGCTTCGATGTGGGAGCATTCCTCCCCTCTGACTCCATTGGTTGCCTCGACGGTCAGATCCACGCCAAGGGACACGGGACAGACCTCTACTCCGCGCGCACCTCAGCAGACGTTTTCCTCAATCTCGACAGCGTGGAGTACAAGGGGGCGACCTATCGTGACCTAGTTCTCCTCACGAGGCTCGATAAGAATAGGCTCTTTGCCGCACTCGACAGCGATAATGAATCGCTGCGGGCGACGGCTCAGATGGACCTTCTGCTCAAGAAGCATGACCTCAATGGGTCGGTCAATCTGTACGTCGACACCATCATCCCCGATCGGCTAGGACTACCGCAGTCGGTCGTGCGGGGCGGTCGGATCCATCTTAATAGTTACCTGAGGTCTGACCTGGATCAGTTCTACGACTTCGAAGGACGGACGATGGACTTCGTCCTGCAGCTCGACAACGGTGTACTGCGACCGCAGGAGACGGTGGTCCGAGCGCTCTCCACCGACAGCCTCCTCAGAGCGAGTGTGGAGAGTGGCGACCTGAGTCTCGCCTTTGCCTCCAAGAATGGGCTAAAGGAGTTTCAGCGACGACTGAAGGACCTCTCTCAGGTGGTCTCGACGGCACTCCGGGACACGACGGAGAGGCCGGATATGAGTCGCTGGATCGAGCATTACCCCGATGCCGACCTTCAGATCGATATGGGTCGAAATAATCCGCTACGGTACTACCTCGATGCGAAACGCATAGGAGCGCGGGAGATTCATCTCGGGCTGCAGGTGGATCCGGCGAAAGGGCTGAGAGGTGAGGGGATGATGCAGTACTTCCAGGCCGATACCTTCAGGGTCGACAATATCGACCTGATCCTGAGGCAGGACTCCGCCTTTGTATACGGGATGCTGACGGCACATAAGGAGCGCTTCCGCAATCAGTTGCCCTTCAATGCCGTCCTCTCCTTCTCCTCCAATATCCGCCGCTCCGAGGTGGCGCTGGACTGGCAGGATCACGAGGACCGGCACTTCCTCACGCTCGGTGCGGAGCTGTACAATAAGCCGTCCGGGGAGCTGATCTTCGGCTTCACCCCGACGCCGATCGTGCTGGCGTATAACACCTTTGTCCCCAAGGCAGAGAACTACTTCATCATCCCCCCAGATAAGGGTAAGATACGGGCCGACATCGACCTAAGGAGCGAGGATGGAGCGGTGATCAGCCTGAAGGACCTCCCGGGTGAGGGGAGACAGGAGCTGCAGGGTGTGATCCGAGATCTCAAGCTATCTGCTCTGGAGGGCATCCCGGTGATCCCCCATCTGGAGGGGGTACTCTCAGCGGACGTGCGACACATTACGCCGGATGGAGGGCAGCCCAGCATCACAGCCAGAGCCTCTCTGAGAGACTTTATATATGAGGATAAGAGAGTGGGAGACCTGGCACTCCGCGGATCTGCGGAGCCGGATAAGAGGGGACAGATGATTCGGGCGGAGGCTGACCTGGGCGAGCGGGAGCGGGTGGTGGATCTCCTTGCCTTCCTGCCCAAGGGAAGCGACGACAAGCGGTTTGACCTCCAGATAGATCACCTGCCGCTCGAGATGCTCAATCCATTCCTCCCCGATCAGTATGCAGAGGCTCACGGAGAGCTCTCGGGTGAGGTCGCCAATTATCTCACCACCGGCGACATCCGTACGGTACGGGCGCTCCCCTACAGGGGCGAGATCGCATTCCATCAGGGTGAGGTGTATGTCCCGGCGCTCAACGAGAGCTACCGCGTGGAGGACCAGAGGCTGCCGATCGTCGATGGGGAGCTGCTCTTCCGCCGCTTTGCCCTCGGGGCAAATGGCGGACAGCTGATCGTCAATGGCAAGGTGGGACTGGCGGATGCCTTCCCCCTCAACCTTAATATCATCGGCTCCAATCTGAGACTCCTCGACTCCGAGGAGACCTCCTCGACGATGCTCTACGGACGGATCAATGCCGATACCCGGCTCCACGTCTCCGGGCATCCGAGTGATCTGACGGCGAGGGGCAGGATCAGCATCCTGGGGAATACCAACTTCACCTACCGCACGCCCAAGTCCCAGCTCTCCGGCAGATCGGGGTACAAGGATCTGGTCACCTTTACCGACTTCTCCGACACCCTCTTCGTGGCACAGACGAGCCGTCTTGACTCGATCTCTCAGAGCGGGATGACGCTCGCCATCGACCTGCACGTCGACCCGGCGGCGCGCTTCACCGCTATCCTCTCGCCCGAGGAGCAGACCAAGGTCTCCGTCGTCGGCGGAGGGGATCTCAATCTCGACATGTCCCCCTACGGACCGATGAGACTTACCGGAACCTACGACATCAGGGATGGTGAGGTGGTGATGGAGATCCCTCCCGTCGTCCGGACCTTTACCATCGACGACAGCAGCCGACTCACCTGGTCGGGCGACCTGACGAAGCCGGCGATAGACTTCCGCGCCACGGCGAAGGTCTCCTCGCGCGTCTCCCTCCAGGGCGAGGAGGCGAGACCGGTGGACTTCAACGTCTCCATCATCGCGGAGAATACGCTCAATGACCTCGACCTACGATTTGAGACAACGGCGCCGAAGGACTTCGCTCTGCGCAATCGACTTGCCACACTGAGCGAGGAGGAGCAGACGCGGCAATCGATCATCCTCCTGACGACCGGCTATTTCTTCGGTAGCAACATCGGTTCGCCGGGCAATGGGAATAGTAACGCTATGGTGAATAATGCCCTTGCGGGTCTCTTCACCTCGCAGGTCAATTCGTTCCTCGGGGAGTCGCTCCATGCGGATATCAACTTCGGTATCACCAACGACCAGACCGCTGCGGGCGAAAGGACGGACTACACCTACTCGGTCGCTAAGCGGTTCTTCAACGACCGGATCCGCGTCGTCGTCGGAGGTCGGGTGATGACAGGTGCAGCGGCGGCCGGGATGGAGCAGTCCTTCATCGACAACGTCAGTATGGAGTACCGGCTCGACCAGGCAGGGACGCACTATCTGCGCCTTTTCCACAATAAGAATTACGAGAACTTCCTCGAGGGCGAGGTGATCGAGACCGGCGTCGGGTACGTCCTCCGCCGCAGGCTCGACTCCCTGAGGGATCTCTTCCGCTTCGGACGGTCGACCGACAGCATACCCGCCTATGCCGACATCCCCTCGCCGGAGACGCTGATCATAGAGGACCGATCCTCGCTCCGCAAGGAAGCGCCGGCGCTCTCGGACAGCCTCCAGATAGAGAGACCTTTACCCTTGAGAAAAAACGAAGACGAGCCATGAGACACAGGCACTATCTCTCGATCCTACTCATCAGCCTCCTGCTTACGGTGGCAGGCTGCTCGGTCGCCAAGTATATCCCCGAGGGGGAGACCTTCTACACCGGTATGGGGAAGGTGAAGATCGAGAACGCACCCGACATTGAGGAGATGCGTCTCGCCAAGGGGGATGTGACTCGTGTCCTCTCCTATAAGCCCAATGGCTCGCTATTCGGATCGTCGAGAGCTCGACTGCCTTTCACCTACCCCTTCTGGATCCAGCGAAACCTTGCCGGTGCGACCGATCCGCTGGGACGATGGGTGTACAAGAACTTTGGCAGCGAGCCGATCCTCCTCTCCACCGTCAATCCTCCCCTCCGCGCTCAGGTGGGGAAGCAGGTGCTGGAGGAGTACGGATTCTTCGGATCCACAGTGGTGCCGCACATCACCTACGACAAGGACTCCGTGACCGCCAAGGTGGGTTATGACATCACCATGAGCGAGCCACTTCGTCTCGATAGCATCGACTACAGAGTCCATATCGTCACGCCGGACTCCCTCGACCTGCAGGACCCGAGCACGCGGCTGCTCCACAAGGGCGACGTGCTGAGCGTGTGGCGTCTCGAGAGCGAGCGGCAGCGCATCGCCTCCGCTCTCAGGGACAGAGGGTACTACTACTTCCAGCCCGGCGATATCCACTACGATGCGGATACGCTGGCGGTACCGGGTAAGGCGCAGCTCCGGGTCGATCTCTCCGACAAGACCACTCAGGATGCGCTCCGCGTCTGGAGCGTCGGTCGGGTGACGTACGACCTCTACGACCGCCACCGCTCTGCCCTGACCGACTCCACGCTCTACGATGGGATCCTCTTCCGCTACCATGACCAGCCGCCGGTGAAGCTCCGCTTCCTCGCCTCCCGAGTTCGGCTCGAGGGCGGTCAGGTCTACAACGAGCGGTACCAGACCGCCACCATCACTTCGCTCTCGGAGCTTGAGACCTTTGCCTACACCAATTTCTCCTACACACCACGACACACGGCAGACAGCCTCTCCCTGCTCGACATCTCGATGGTCTCCATGGAGGACAAGCCCTATGCCGCAGAGTTAGAGGCGACCTATAGGCTCAAGTCAAATAATCAGACCGGACCGGGACTTGCCCTATCGATCAATAAGAGAAATGTCTTCCGTGGCGGCGAGACCCTCTCCATGCGATTGCAAGGGAATTATGAGTGGCAGACCGGGTACCGCAAGAGCAACCGGGAGTCAGCTGCCTGGGACATCAATAGCTACCTCTTCCTCCTCTCGACAGACCTAAAGTTCCCTCGCCTGCTGATCCCGGGACTCTACTACCGCCCCTTCACCTATCCGGCGTACAGTAAGCTCGGGCTCACCGCCGCGCTCCTCAGCCGTAGTGGCTTCTACCGTCAGATGCAGTTTGCCTACGACATGGAGTACCGCTTCGAGCCTTTCAGGGGGGTGCGCCACACCGTCCGGCCGCTCAGCGTCTCTTACAATCATCTCGTCCGGCGGACCGCAGCCTTCGACGAGGCTCTGGCGGCCAATCCGGGCCTCGGGCTCTCCTTCCGCAATCAGTTCATCCCACAGGCGTCTTACCTATTTGGCTTCGAGACGCGGGATCCCCTCTCACGTCACACCTTCTCCCTGGAGGCGTACGTCTCGGAGGCGGGCAATCTGCTCTCCCTCTGCTACCCCAAGGACACCCCTCGACCCTACCGCCTCGCAGGGGCGAGCTTCGCACAGTTTGTCAAGGGGAC
Organism: Porphyromonas bennonis DSM 23058 = JCM 16335; assembly: GCF_000375645.1. GTDB lineage: Bacteria > Bacteroidota > Bacteroidia > Bacteroidales > Porphyromonadaceae > Porphyromonas_A > Porphyromonas_A bennonis. Next base: position 6,968 of record NZ_AQWR01000049.1, read on the forward strand.
TCTCGAACTGCGGTACGCCTATCAGATCAGCTCCGCCATCTCGCTTGCCACGCGCGCTTACGGGGGAGCCATCTACAGCTACGGCAATCAGACCGTCGCACCCTATACGGAGCAATTCTACTCCGGAGGGGCCAATAGCCTACGAGGATTCAATGTCCGCACCCTCGGTCCCGGAGCCTACAGTCCGCTGACACCCTCGCCACTCTCCTTCCTCGACCGGACGGGAGACCTGCGACTGGAGGCCAATATGGAGCTGAGGGCAAAGGTGGTCGGCGACCTCGAGGTGGCGACCTTTGTCGATGCGGGGAATATCTGGCTCCTCCGCGAGGATCCCTCCAAGCCCGATGCCACCATCAGCACCCGACACTTCCTACAGGATGTAGCTCTCTCCACGGGTCTGGGACTGCGGTATGACCTCTCAATGCTGGTGGTCCGCCTAGACCTCGGTGTCGCCCTCCACAGCCCCGATCGGTCCGGAGGACATTACTTCAATACTCTGGGGGATAAGCACAATCTACCACTGGCACTTCATCTTGCCGTCGGATACCCCTTCTAATCCTTTTTACACAATCACTTCCATGACACGTAAGATCATCTATACCCTCTCCCTGATCCTCCTCGGCTCGCTCGCCCATGCCCAGACCGACTCGGTCACCGTGATCGGCTCCAGGCACGGCTACATGAGCGGCCAGACGAGACGAACCCTCGCCGCCATCGTCCTCCCCCGGAGCGGTCGCGTCGACATCACCTACCGCCTCGACCCCCGCACTCAGCGACTCGTGGAGCGATGCGAAGTACTCGCCAGCGACAGCCTCGTGGTTCGCGACCTCGATGACTACAAGGGTCGAGTCTCTTACGAAGCGATCCCGCTGGGAGAGAAGGGTCGCGCCCGCCTCACGACGGACAAGAGGGTCCTCTATCTCACCGCCGACGTGGCGGAGGATCCCCTCTACTCCCCCGACAAGCTCCGAGGCGAGATCGTCTCCGTCTCCATCAATGGCCGGAGCTATCCCCTCAAGCAGGTGGGCGAGCAGATCTCCCGTCAGCGCTGGCGCACCTACACCCCCCTATTCGTCCCCGGAGACACCGGCTCGCGCAACTTCCGCATCCCGGCTCTCATCAAGACCTCCAAGGGGACCCTCCTCGCCCTGGCAGACAGGAGAAAATACAATCAGACCGACATCCCTGAGGACATCGACCTGATCCTGCGCCGAAGTGAGGACAATGGCAAGACCTGGTCCGATCCCGATATCATCCTCCGCGGACAGGGCAGAGGAGCCGGCTATGGCGACATCTGCATCGTCGAGACCCGTCATGGAGAGAAGCTGATCATCACCTTCATCGGAGGTCCCGGCCTCTGGGGCTCCACGGCGGACAAGCCGATGCCGCAGTACGTCATGGAGAGCAGCGACGACGGTCGCACCTGGAGCGAGCCGCGCACCATGCAGCCGCAGCTCTACGGAACCAATTGCCCCGATCCGGATCGCCGGAAGTACTCCGCCTCCTTCATCGCCGCAGGACATGGCGCCACCGCCTGCTACGGACGCATCATGTATGTCGCTGCCATGTGGGACCCCGAGCGCCGCGCCTTCGACAACCGTCTCGTCTACAGCGACGACATGGGAGAGACCTGGCAGGTCTCCGAGCCCGCCTACGACCGCGGCGATGAGTCCAAGGTGATCGTCATGCCCGACCGCTCACTCCTGATGAGCATCCGAAATCCCCGCCGCGGCGACCGGATATTCTCTGTCAGCAACGACGGTGGCATCACCTGGGAGCAGACAGATCGCTACGCCGGTCTGCACGATGTCGCCTGCAATGGCGCCCCCTTCCTCACCTCTCCCGCCGACGGCATGCGCCTGATGCACACCCTCCCCTCCGGTCCCGGACGTCGTAACGGACGACTCTATACCTGGAGTGAGGAGAAGGGCTGGGACGACGGCATCCTCCTCACGCCCGGCTGGTGTGCCTACACCGAGGCGATGATGATCGACGACCACACCATCGGCTACATAGCTGAGGAAGACGAGGAAATGTCCCTCGTCTTCTACACCATCGCCCTACAGGACCTCCCGCTCATAGAGCCCTAAGTCGCCCTCTCGAGATCAGACACTGCTTGAGACTATGGAGAAAGGGTCCCGTATGATCTCTCCTGAGGAGATCGGACACGTGGTCGCACTCAGTCGGCAGTGGGCCGATCGCCCGCCCGATCGGATACTCTTCGAGCGAAGTGACCTCGACCCACAGGTCAGGTCTCAAGTGGCTCTGCAGGTGTCCCTTCTGGATAAGATGGCGAAGAAGATCCCCCACTTCCTGGAGTGTGGGGGATACATCCCACGGCGGGTCAATTTCGAGCAGTGCAGCAGTGAGCCGGCAGCTGAGTACAAGCAACGGCTCCTCTCCCCCTCCGATCGCATCCTGGATATGACCGGAGGGCTGGGGATCGATACCGCCGCCATGGCTAGTGTCGCCCTGCACAGTGAGGTCCTTGAGATAGTGCCTGAGATGGCCCTGGCACTGGAGTACAATCTCTCCCGCCTCCTGCCTCCGGGACGTGCGACAGTCACCTGCGGGGACGCTCTCGCACGGCTCGATCACACTCTGCTTGATGGCATCACGATTGTCTACGCCGATCCGGCACGGCGGGACATGGCGGACCCCGGTCGACGGCTGAGCAGCATGGCGGACTACACCCCCGCGCCTCTGCAGATCCTCTCACGCCTGAAGGAGCTGGACTACGGCGGACGCCTTCTCCTCAAGCTCTCCCCCATGCTGGACATCCACTGGCTGCTCGAGCAGCTGCCCACCTGCACGGATCTGCACATCCTCCAGGTCGGGGACGAGGTCAAGGAGCTGCTCCTCGACCTCTCCATGCAGCCGGCGACCTCACCGGTGACGATCCACCTCTCCATCGTCGACCGGCAGGGAGAGGTGACGAGCCGGAGCTACCCCCTCCCCACTTCGCTCACCGCAGAGACGCCCTATACCACTCAGATAGAGAGCTACATCCATATCCCCCGACCGGTGCTGATGAAGAGCGGAGCCTACCACCTCATCGCTGCAGAGCAGGGCATCAGGCTCCTTGGGCCCAATACCCACCTCTACACATCTCCCCGACCGATCCCCGACCCACTCTACAAGAGCTACAGGGTGCTGGAGGAGATCCCATACAGCAAGTCTGTCCTCAAGGGAATGGCGCTGAAGTCCCTCCTCGAGCGCTACCCCGCCCTCTCGGTCATGTCGCGTCACTTCCCGCTCACTGCTGAGGAGCTCAGGGGACGCCTCCGGACCGATGAGAGTGACCGGTACTTCCTCCTCGCCACCACACTGGGCGAGCGGGACCGTAAGCTCCTGATCCTCTCCAGAGACGACTGAGGGGGGGACATAGAAGAAGTACGACTGCCTTATATAAGACAGTCGTACTACCAGAAAGTTGCGGGGACAGGATTCGAACTTGCGACCTCTGGGTTATGAGCCCAGCGAGCTACCACTGCTCCACCCCGCGATATATCTTTCCTCCCTTTTGTAGTGCAAAGGTACTAAATATTCAGCGCATCTCCAAAAATCCCCCCACCCCAGCCCCGGGGACACGGGTAACTAAGGAGCAATGATGGTGCGGCCGACGTTGATCAGGCGGGAGGCCGGGTCGTCGAAGAGAGGGGTGTGATCGTCGGTGGGGCGGACCTGATTGTCCCGCCAGATCAGCTCCCTGACCGAGAGCGCATAGAGCAGCGGCGAGGGAGAGATGTCGAAGGTATTCCTCTCCACCACCACTCGCCCGTGGTAGTACTGTCCCTCCACCACGCGCCTCAGGACGGGGAAGATCGAGATCACGCCCTCGGTAAACTGGTACCGCGCCGTGAGGGCATTGACGAAGTGATTGCCGGTGATCCACACCTCCTCGCAGGGACCGCTCTCGTACCAGCCATTGGCATCTCCGCAGAGGAGGATGGCACTGCCGTGGGTGTGGTCAAAGAGGTTGTCCCGGCATACCACCCGCCGATGAGTGGAGAAGAGCGCCCCCCTGGCGCGATTGTCCCGGACGGTATTGTGTGCAAAGAGCACCGACGGCATGGCGGAGTAATTCTCCACCGCCATCTCCGCTGGGGCCTCCTCCGGTATCGGGTCGACCAGTTCGATCACCTTATGCTCCAGGTCGGTGGTGGTGATCCGGCTGATCGTGGTGGTCATCAGTGGGAGCAGCGTCTCCCGGTCGATCAGCCGGACAGAGTCGCCCTCCGCGCCCCAGGTGAGACCGAGCGCCTGTGGGTGGGCAAAGGTGGCAAGCACCCTCGTCGGCGAGAGGAGGCTGTCGATCCGGAGATAGACGCCGTGGACATTGATCGCATCGTCTGCCATCCCCTCGTAGAGCCCATACTGTGAGCGGATCTCTCCGCGACAATTAGAGAAATGGGTGGCATCCGCCTGCGTCGTGAAGTACCGCTCGCTCCCCTCTCGCCTCCTGACGGCAAAGTGGTCCAGCGTGATGTCTCTCGTGTCCTGCGCCACCAGCCCCATCCCGTCAGCAAAGTGGATCGTCACCCCCAGGAGGCTGATCCTCTCCGAGTCGGTGATCGTGATCCCCGGGGTGGGACGAGCCCAGCTCCTTAGCGCATACCGGTCCCCGACAGACAGGTAAGGGGTCTCCGCCCAGCCCTTGATCCTCAGACGACGGTCGTCCAGGCGGCTGATCGATAGGGGGTCAAAGGAGACATCTGCCCGGCCCGGCTTCATATGCCCATCGGAGGAGAAGGGAAGCGTCGACCCGACGGCAGTCTCCTGTCCCTCACCCAGCAGAACTACTCTCCGCCCCTCATCGATCCTGAAGCGGCTCTCCCTCGGCAGCCGCGCCACCACCTCGTCCCCCTCGATGGAGAGGATCTCCAGCTGAGAGAGCGTCGGCTCGGGGTAGTCTGTCGTCAGTCCGGTGATGGTCAGGTCGCTACAGTCGCTCACCACCACCGGCAGCAGACGGCCGTGGGCGAGGAGCGTGACCCCCTCCGCCTCTATGCGGGTATGGCGAAGCTGTCGGAGGAGGAGTGCGACCGCTCTCTCCTCGTGGTGGTCGTGATTGGAGATAAAGATCGTCTCCCGGGGCAGCGACCGCTCATGGACCGCATACTCCCCCGGCGCAAAGCGTATCACCAGGCTGTCGCTCTGCTCCGAGAGTGCTCTCGCCTCCCTCAGGAGGGCAGTCAGTCCGGGACCGCTGTCATGAGTTCGTCCCGGCAGGACGCCATACTTGGACGCCTCGATGGTGGTGATGCCCACCCCGGCAGTCAGCCCGAGTGGGAGCAGCAGCGTCAGTGCCAGTGCAGATACGACATTTCGGATCATCTTCATGGTAAGGTGGTCTATGGGGAGGCATCTCCCGATACACATTTCACACAAAAGTAGTACAAAAAGCTGACCCGATGCAGCGGAGAGCTAAGAGACACAGGGGTGACGCATTTGAGCGTTACAGGAGCCACTCCACTCATTGTGAAGAGTGGTGAACGATGCACCCCGACAGGGGTGCCCGCTTTTTAGACCCGGGTC
>NZ_AQWR01000050.1 GCF_000375645.1 Porphyromonas bennonis DSM 23058 = JCM 16335
GCTGACGCATTTGAGCGTTACAGGAGTCACTCCACTCACTGTGAAGAGTGGTGAACGATGCACCCCGACAGGGGTGCCCGCTTTTTAGACCCGGGTCGAGGGGCGTAGCCCCGACGACCCGGGGGTCAGGCATTGCAAGCGATCCCGCGACCCCGCTAGGGTATCGCACTGGTTGACTGACTGATATGTGCGACACCCTGGCGGGGTCGTATACCTTGAATGCGTCGTCCTTTCCCGGGGTCTTCGGCACTGCGTGCCTCGACACCCGGTCTAAAAAGCGATGATCCCTCCGGGGCTTCGCCCCTGCGGGATCGGCAGGCAGTAGCAGCAGGACTGAGATCAGTCGACAGGATTGCACAGCGACAGGGACTATCACTTCTCTGCTTTAAGGCTCAAATGCGTCACCCCTGGGCATACTGGACATCCATGACAATTTCGCTACCTTTGTAGTGGGTTTCGGTACACTATAGACCTTTTAGCCCTAGACCATTGTATAGAAAACTGGTATCCATTGTAATTGTGAGCAGTTACATTCATTCATTTTACAATCATACTGGATTTCCAGTTTTCTCTGTTCTTCACAGTTCGTAATCATCACTATAAACTACGTCACCGAATTATCTTGCGGATTTCATCCCGCAAGATGGGGGGTATAGCGGCTTCCGCACCACACACGTCAGACCGTCCGCACACGCTCATCGCACAGAATATCGGAAGAAGCTCTTTTTAATCGTATTGATGTGTGGCTAACTGGTTGATGTGTGGCTGGCTGGCGGCGGAATCGGATTTTAGACAGCGGCGATAATTGTGTAAATTTGCACTGTTGTATGAGCATGAGTAATTACTTCGACAACCTCCCTGAGGACATCGCCGGCATCTCTGACCGCATCGACCAATTGATGGGCGAGACGCTGGAGAGCGACTCGCCCTCCCTGCGGCATGCAGTGGAGCTCTTCCGTCGCCATCCGGGCAAGAGACTACGCCCGATGCTGATGGGCATCGTCGCCTCGGCATTTGGCGAGATCTCCGATCGTGTCGTGCAGGGGGGGACCTTCATCGAGATGATCCATGTCGCGACGCTGATCCACGATGATGTGATCGACGACAGCGATATGCGTCGAGGGACAAAGGCGCTCCACGTGCTCTTCGGCAATCGTAAGGCGGTGCTGATGGGGGACTACATCCTCTCCAAGGCTATCCTCCTTGCCGTACAGATGGAGGAGCCGCTCGTGCTCGAGATCCTGAGCCATGTGGGCGAGTCGCTCACGGAGGGCGAGCTGATGCAGGACGATGCATCGCAGCTGGCCGAGACGAGCGAGGAGTGGTACTACGACATCATCCGTCGCAAGACCGCGTCACTGCTTGCCGCCTCCGCCACGCTCGGGGCGATCCTCGCCGGCAGGAAGGACGACGAGACCACGCTCGAGATCAGCGAGGCGACCCTCCGGCTGGGGATGGCCTTCCAGATCCGCGACGACATATTTGACTACCTCCCCACGCCTGAGCTGGGTAAGCCCGCAGGTAATGATCTGCGGGAGCACAAGGTTACCCTTCCCCTTATCTATGCCCTGGAGCACAGTGGGCGCAAGGGGGAGCGCGCTCGCCGAGTGCTGCGTCAGAGCGAGCTGAGTGACGAGGACATACGCTCCCTGACCGACTTCGCTATAGAGTGCGGCGGGATCGACTACGCTGAGCAGGAGATGCGCCGCCTCCTGAGCGAGGCGAAGGAGCACTACACCCGGGTGATCCCCGAGGGGAGGAGCCTGGAGCTACTCTATCGGCTCTGCGACTACATTGCGGAGCGAGAGAAGTAAACGACCTGTTTTTTCACAAAATAAGTAGATACAAAGTATGAAAAGATTAGTACTGGTACGCCACGGACAGAGTGAGTGGAATCTGGAGAATCGCTTCACCGGATGGACCGATGTGGACCTGACGGAGAAGGGCATCCAGGAGGCTGCCGCTGCCGGCAAGACGCTGAAGGAGAATGGATTTCACTTCACCCTAGCCTACACCAGCTACCTCAAGCGTGCCATCAAGACCCTCAATATCGTCCTCGACAAGATGGATCTCGACTGGATCCCCGTCCGCAAGACCTGGCGCCTCAATGAGAAGCACTACGGCATGCTGCAGGGACTCAATAAGGCTGAGACCGCAGAGAAGTACGGTGACGAGCAGGTGCACGTCTGGCGTCGCAGCTACGACGTACCTCCCACGGAGCTGGAGAAGGATGATCCTCGCAGCCCCTTCCAGGACACGCGCTATGCTCAAGTGGACCCGAAGGACCTGCCTCTCACCGAGAGCCTCAAGGAGACGGTCGCCCGCATCCTCCCCTACCTCAATGACGAGATCCTGCCGTCGCTCAAGGATCACGACGATGTAATCGTTGCTGCTCACGGCAACTCCCTCCGCGGTATCGTCAAGGTGCTGAAGGGGATCTCTGACGAGGATATCCCCGCGCTGAACCTCCCGACCGGTATCCCCTACGTCTTTGAGCTCGACGAGACCGACAACTACCGTGTCATCAAGGACTACTTCCTCGGCGACCCCGAGACGATCAAGAAGCTGATGGACGCCGTTGCCAACCAGGGCAAGGCGAAGAAGTAAGCTTCCCCGTCATACCCAAAGAGAGAGGCTGTGTCGCAACTTGCGGCACAGCCTCTCTCTTTGCTTTTCTCCTTACCGATCAGCTCTGACCGTAGCCCTCGTAGGTGGGAGCGGGCTTGGGATCAGGTCCGTAGGCGTTGGGACCGATCTTGCCTGGGATAAAGGCGATGACCAGCATGGCAAGCGTGGCAAGCATAGAAAGGAAAGAGACAATACCTGACAAAGCTTGGGGAATGACACTAGGAGCGATCACCTGAAGCACACCGACAAGGCTACTGAGGACCGTCAGCCCGCCGACGACCCAGAAGACCCCGGTTGAGATCCCCACATCGTGGAAGCGACGGCAGCCCACTGCCAGCGTCGGAACCAGCAGCAAGATCCCCACGATCACCAAAACCCAGAAGAATACGTTACTACCCAAGAGCGAGTAGACGTACTCCATATCGCCGGGGTTCTGTGCCATATACTGCGCTATCTCCGGATCGGCTGCGAAATCTTTGCCAAAGGTTCTCACCACGGGGATGGACAGGAGCGACACGATGAGTAGCTCGAAGAGCGCAAGGCTCCACCACTCCTTACGGCGCGCCCTGCCGGAGAAGTCGGAGTACTTCTTCGTGATGCAGCGGACGAAGTAGCCCCAGACGGAGAGGTTCTCGCCCTGCGAGGCGGTGTTGTTGTTTTGGATCACTTCCATTGTCAAGTTTGTATTAAAGAGGTTTTGAGTATCACTCGCCCTTGGGAGCGAGACCGTACTTATTCTTTTTCTTACCACCGGGGATGATCGCCACGCCGAGGATGAAGATCAGCGCGCAGGCAGCGAGGAGCATCGACAGGACAAAGAATCCGGGACCGCCGAAGCTGCCATAAGGGGTAAAGAAGAGCGGGATCGGCAGCAGGAGAAGCAGCATACCGAGCAGCACCGGCCAAGCGGGCAGGTTGCAGTCGTGGAAGCGACGCGTCGCCACAGCCATCCCCGCGATGAGGAGCCAGAGGGCGAGCAGTCCGATGATACAGGTGACGATGACGCCCGACCCTGCGAGCGGATCCGAAGTGTCTATCCAGCCGAGAGCCGACGCCCCGGCGACGATGCCGCACAGCAACCCCCCGAAGAGGATCGCAAAGAGCATATACCCCCAAAACTCCCTCCTCCGTGCCCTGCCTGCAAAGGTGGCACACTTGCGAGTCATACATGAGATAAAGATCCGGAAGAGTGACTCCTGCTCCTCTACTTGCTTGCTTGGTATCATAATAGTTGAGTGCAAAAAAAATATCCTGCCTCTCGTCGCTGAGAGACAGGATAAAGATACCAATTTATTTCTTTCGCAAAACCTCCACCTCCTGTGGTGGTAGGCTCTGTCGGGGGTCGGGACCATACTTATTAGTTCCCTTCTGTCCCGGCAGGAGGTGGATCACGAGGTCGGCGAGGGCGACGACCCCGACGACAATTGAGATTACCTGGAAGAGTGAGCTCCCGAAGTCCTGTGCACCGTACTTCAGTGACACGACGACCGCCCAGGCTAGCATCGTCCCGCGGAGTATCCAGAAGAGCCACGCCGGCAGCCCCACATCGTGATACCGCCTACAGCTCACGGCAAGTGTCGGGACAAAGAGCACGACGGAGAGCAGCCGGATCACCCACACCAGCATCGGCGCATCGAAGTAGGGTCGGTCGCCATAGCCGGAGAGGATCCCCTCGATGCCGAAGGGGGTGATGAGCGCTGCCTTCGTCACGTCTACCCCGTCCAATAGTGCCTGCGCTGCAAGGATAAGGAAGTAAAAGAGGACGATGAAGAGGTAGTAGCTCCAGAACTCCAGCCTTCTCGATCGGCCATCGAAGCTACTATAACGGCGCGTGAGAGCAGTCCAGAAGTAGCTCCACAGCGTCAGGTGTCGCTCGCCAGGCACACGGGAAGCTTGCTCCATAAGGTCAGCCACAGAGTCAGACGATCTCGATGTCCATCTGTGCCCCGCGACGCTTCGGGTCGGGACCGTACCTATTGGGGCCCTTCTTCCCCGGCATCAGCGCCACGACGACGACAAAGAGGTGGAAGCCACAGACCACCAGCTCGGAGATGAAGTTGAGCGTCGCCTCCAGCTCGCCCTCAGCGATGTCGCTGTCGATCAGCCCCATGACGAGGAAGAAAAACTGCACAGCAAAGAGGATCAGGAAGACGCCGGTCGATATGCCCACGTCGTGGAAGCGTCGCACCGTCACCGTCACCATGGGGATGAAGAAGATCGCCAGCACTAACGGTATGAGCCAGAAGGTCCAGGTCCCCTGAGCCATATCGAGGTAGAAGCCGGGATTGCTCAGCTCCATCTCGGAGGGTCCATACCCCTTGATCGAGAAGTAGGTCTCCACGCAGCAGATCAGCACCGCCAGCAGGATGAAGGCGATGTAGAAGGTGACAAAGCTCCAGAAGGCAAAGCGGCGCGCCCGACCACTCAGGTCGGCATAGCGGGTCGTGATGCAGCGGACAAACCAGCCCCAGAGGCTTCGCGGCTCCTCCTGCATCGTAGGTGCGGAGTACTCCTCATCGACGTACTGATGTGGTCGCGGCTTCTCCGCCTGTTGATGATTCGTTTTACTCATGATAGATGATACCTATTATATAAGCCTGCTCAGCGGTGTGCCAGACACCACTCGTAGGCATTGACAAAAGCCTCAAACCATGGCGTCACCTCATCCCCCGCCTCAGGGTAGTAACCGCACTGCCAGGGGAAGACGGACCGCTCCGGGTGCGGCATCATCGCGAGATGACGCCCATCGTCGCTCACCAGCGCAGCGATGCGCTCGGGTGAGCCGTTGGGGTTGCCCGGGTACGCCTCGTAGCCGTAGCGGACAGCCACCGAGTAGCTGTGGGGGTCTGCCGAGAGGTCAAAGCGCCCCTCGCCGTGAGCCACCCAGCAGCCGACCTTCGTGCCGGCAAGGCTGCCAAGCATCACGCTATTTGTCTCGGGGATCTCGAGGGTGAGGAAGGTGGACTCAAATTTTCCACTCTCATTGTGCAGCAGACGGAAGCTCCGCTCCTCGCCGTAGAGGAGGTCCAGCTTCCCCATCAGCTGGCAGCCGTTACAGATGCCGAGCGAGAGGGTGTCGGGGCGAGCGTAAAACTTCCGCAGCGCCTCGCTGGCCCGGTCGTTGTACCGGAAGCCGGCGGCAAAGCCGGTCGCAGCCCCCAGCACATCACTATGGGAGAAGCCTCCGCAGAAGACGATCATCCGGCACTCCTCTAGCGTCTCGCGACCGCTCATCAGGTCGCTCATATGGACATCCCGCACGTCGAATCCGGCCAGCCAGAGGGCGTAGGCCATCTCTCGCTCGCCATTGGTCCCCTTGTCGCGGATGATGGCGCAGGTGATGCCGCTCCGCTCCTTCCGATCCCGGCTCTTGCCGTAGTCGGCGAGCGTGCGTCTCTGCCCGGGGCGTAGCCGGTAGTCCAGCGGCTGGGATAGCTGCTCCCTCGTCCTCGACTCGGCGCACTCCTTGGACGCCTGCTCAGGTTCCATGAGGCGCGACGGCGTCTCCCAGGCACGGCGCATCTCATCGATGTCTATCTCCTCCTCGCCGATGCGCATCAGCCGCTCCTCGATCGGGAGGGCGGCAATGACGGAGGCGACGCCCGCTTCCTCGAGTGACTTCATCACGCTATCCGGGTCAGCCACCTGGATCAGCACGCCGGGATTCTCGGCAAAGAGCACCTCCTCCAGCGGTCCCTCACTGAGGAGATCGGCTGAGAGCTGCACTCCTCCCTCGGTACGCGCATAGCACATCTCGAGGAGAGCGGTGACGAGACCGCCGGCGGACAGGTCGTGGATCGCTAAGATCCTCCCCTCACTGACCAACTCCTGGATCGCACCAAAGGCGTCAGCAAAGTAGTCCACGTCCACAACGTCGGGCGTGGTGGAGCCCACCTTGCCGAGCGTCTGATAGAGGGCAGAGCCTCCGAGGTGACGGTTGCAGAAAGAGAAGTCGACGTACAGCACCGCACTCCCCGGGGCATCCTTCAGCACCGGGTCGGGGATCCGGCGGACGTCGGTCACCTCGGCTCCCGCAGTGACGATCAGCGTACCGGGAGCGGTGACCCGCTGCCCGTCGGGGTAGGTCTGGGTCATCGAGAGGGAGTCCTTGCCGGTCGGGATATTGATCCCGAGGGCTATGGCAAAGTCGGATGCCGCCCTGACGGCAGCGTAGAGCCGGGCATCCTCACCGGGGTTGCGACAGGGCCACATCCAGTTGGCGGAGAGCGAGACGCTCTCGAGCCCCTTCCGCAGGGGTGCTCCGACGATATTGGTCAGCGACTCGGCGATGGCGAGACGGGAACCCGCCTCAGCGGAGATCATCGCCGGCACAGGCGCATGACCGAGAGCCATCGCCATACCCGCCTCACCCCGATAGTCGAGCGCCACGGCGCCGAGGTCGGAGAGAGGCAGCTGGAGCGGACCGCAGCACTGCTGGCGCGCCACCTTACCGGTGACGGAGCGGTCCACCTTATTCGTCAGCCAGTCCTTGGAGCCGACGCTCTCGAGTCGCTGCACGTCGGCGATGACGTCAGCGAGCTTCCGCCCGGCGAGCGGGTTCTTGTCGGGATCGGCAAAGGTGGTCTCCCTTGTCTCATCCTCCATGATTGTCTTGGGGGCGGAGCCGAAGAGGTGGCTCAGCCGCAGATCCAGCGCCGCCGGTGCGACTGTCTCCTGGTGGTCAAAGACCAGCTTCCCGCTCGCCTTGGCCTCCCCGACGGGGTAGAAGGGGGCGCGCTCCCGCTCGGCAATGGCGCGCACGTCCTCGAGGTCCTCCTTATGGATCAGGATGCCCATACGCTCCTGCGACTCATTGCTCAGGATCTCCTTGTCGGAGAGCGTCGGGTCACCGATCGGTAGACGGTCGATGTCAATCTCACCGCCGGTCTCCTCCACCAGCTCGGAGAGGCAATTGAGATGCCCTCCGGCGCCGTGGTCGTGGATGGAGATGATCGGATTGCGCTTCCCCTCCGCCATGGCGCGGATGACGTTGGCGACCCGCTTCTGCATCTCAGGATTGGAGCGCTGGATCGCATTGAGTTCAATGGCATCGGCGTAGCTGCCGGTATTTACCGACGAGACGGCGCCGCCGCCCATACCGATCCGATAGTTGTCTCCCCCCATCACGACGATGGCGTCGCCCTCCTCGGCATGCCCTTTCTGCGCATCACGCTTCCGCGCCAGACCGACACCGCCGGCGAGCATGATCACCTTGTCGTACCCCCATACCTCGCTACCCTCTTGGTGCTCAAAGGTGAGGAGCGAACCGACGATCAAGGGCTGGCCAAACTTATTTCCAAAGTCCGATGCCCCGTTGCTCGCCTTCGTCAGGATCTCCTGCGGCGTCTGGTAGAGCCAGGGACGGGCAGTGATGGCGCTCTCCCAGCGGCGCGACTTGTCGAGACGGGTGTAGGGCGTCATATAGATCGCTGCGCCGGCGAGGGGCAGGCACGCCTTACCCCCGGCGAGCCGGTCGCGGATCTCGCCGCCGGAGCCGGTGGCTGCACCATTGAAGGGCTCCACAGTGGTGGGAAAGTTGTGCGTCTCGGCCTTGAGTGCCAGCACCGTCTCCGTCTCCTCGGTGCGGTAGAGGTCGGGGCGGTCCATCCGCTCAGGAGCGAAAAACTCCGTCTCCGGTCCCTCCACAAAGGCGACATTATCCGCATAGGCGGAGACGATGCCATTGGGATTGAGCTTACTCGTCTTCTTGATCATCCCGAAGAGACTCTCCGGCATCTCCTCCCCGTCGATGACGAAGGTGCCGCCAAAGATCTTGTGCCGGCAGTGCTCGCTATTCACCTGCGAGAAGCCGAAGAGCTCCGCATCCGTGAGCGGACGCCCCAGCTCCCGTGCCACCCCCTCGAGGTAGTCGATCTCCTCATCGGAGAGAGCGAGACCCTCCTCGCTATTGTACTTCCGCAGATCCTCCACCGGCAGGAGGGGAGCCTTCTCGATCTTGGTATCGAAGAGTTCCTCGTCCAGCGTCCCGTACTGCCGCAGCAGCATCCTGTCGTAGGGCACACCCGGCTCAGCCTCGAGGAAGGCCTCCACCCGCTCGACGGAGTCGATGCCGACAGTGTGGGCGATCTCGGTCGCATTGGTACTCCACGGGGTGATCATCTCCGCCCGCGGACCGATGAAGGTACCCGCGAGTGGAGCCTTGACCTCCGTGGCTCCGTCAAAGAGCCAACCGAGGGTCTTATGATCCTCCTCGGACAAGGGTGCGGTGTGCTGTACGGCATAGACCGTACCGAAGTTGCGGAAAAAAGATATCATATCTCAGTCTCTCTTATGTATGGAAGCGGGTACCTCACCCTCGGCCCCTCGCCTAATGATGTGCGAGCGATCCTCCGGCAAAGCCCATCACAAAGCTACCAAATTCTTTGACTTCACAGCCCCACCCTTCGAAAAAAAAACCGTCGAATCCTCCACAAGCAGCTCAGGCAGGGAGGACTGCAGGCTGGTGGAGAGAGCTGGGTGTCCGACCCGTCCGACTTGTCCGACTCGTCCGATACGGATCGGTCTAGCAGGTGAGAAAAAATCTTTTACCGGGTTTAGTGATCACCAAACCCGGTAATAGGGATCACTAATATCGGGTTTAGTTTCCATCGAGACCGACCACGCAAAAAAGGGACTCCCCACCCTGAGATTCAGAGTGGGGAGCCCCATCACGCTTTAGTTAAGAATAATAGACCTATCAGAAGGTATAGGTGGCGCCGGCAACGAAGTGGATCGGTGCGGCGGGGTAAAACCAGGTCCAGGCACTGCGGGTCACCTTGCCCTGCTCGTCCTTGGAGAAGTAGCCCTCAGCGCCGCCGTAGGTGGAGTACTGAGTATTGAGGAGGTTGATCACCTGACCCTGCAGGTCGATGCGCTGCCCCTTAGGCAGGTCGATGCCGTAATTGACGGTCAGATTGGCGAGGTAGTAGCCCTTGATCTTGCGATCGGCGAGACCGCTGTTGTCGAGGTAGCGGTCACCGACATAGTTCCCTGTGAGGTCGATCATGAGGTTCTTGATCGGCGTCCAGGTGATCGACTGATTGGAGATGATGGAGGGGGCGTCAGCGATCGGCACAGAGGTCTCGTGAACCTCCGTGGGGATCTCATTCCACTCCGCATCGTACATCGTCTCGTAGAAGGTGTAGTCCTGGATCCTATTGCGGGAGAGGGTGATATTAGCTGCGAGACGGAGCTGGGGGAGCGCCTGCCAGTCAGCGCCCATCTCGACGCCGAGACGGTAGCTCTTGGGGACGTTGATCATCAGGTTTTCGCCCACGTCACTCTTCTGACCATTGGGTACGATCTGATCCTTGTAGTGCATGAAGTAGCCATTGACGAAGAGTCCCACACTTCCCCATCTCTGCTCGGTGCCGATCTCGAGGTCGCCCATGTACTCCGGGCGGGGGAGCACGCGTTCGCCGTCCTTGTCGTAGGTGCGACTCTCGGTGAACATCTTACGATTGGGCTCCTTGGCTGCTGTGGCGTAGGAGATGTAGTAAGAGTGGTGGCGGGAGGGGTGGTAATTGAGTCCCACCTTAGGGAGGATAAAGTTGTACCTCGGAGCGTTGTCGCCGCTGTAGTCGAGGACATCCATCTTGCCGGTCCTGTCGGAGGGCTTGTCGGAGAGTCCGGTCATTGTGGTGCCGACATGGCGGTACATCAGGTCGAGGTAGCCCATAAGGGTGGAAGTGAAGTCCCACTCACCCTTGACATAAGCGGAGAGGTCGAGGACGGAGGAGGAGTTGCGGTAGTACTCGGCATCGGGATAGTAGGGTCCAAACTCGGTCGCCTGCCCTACCTTGTAGCCATCGACCCAGGGGAGGATCCCGTAGTGGTCGCCCCAGTAGCGGTTGGCGGAGAGTCCGGCATTGATGCGGCCCTTGTCGAGCGTCCAGAGACCATTGGCGATCCCGCCGAGGAAGTGGTTGTCGAGATATTTCTCGCGGATCAGGCTCCCCTTCGTCTTATCACTCATCGGCACGAGGTAGTACTCCCTGTACTTGCGTCCGGAGCGGAACTCTCGGGTGTAGCCAAAACCCCTCGTGTAGTGGAGAGTGACATCGTAGCTGAAGCGATCCGAGGGGTAGTGCTTGAAGATCAGGTAGGTGTGCCCCTGCTTGTAGTTGTCGTTCTGGTCGGGATAGAACTTCTGCTTCGCTACATCCTTTTCATCCGGATTCATAAGCCCGGCGCTATTGTAGGTGCGCCCAAGCTTCTCCATATCCTCGGGGGCGATACCATTCCACGCCACCTGAGTCTGTTGATCACCGAGGTGATGGATCAGCTGGAGGGAGTAATTGTCTCCGCCGTAGTAGGCCTGCATCAGGTATGAGAGTCCCTTGCTGCCGCTTCGATCGATGTAGCCATCGCTCGAGGTGCGAGAGAGTGAGCCATTGAGCCGCCAGCCACTGCCGAGGATGCCGCTCGAGAGGTGCACCATATCGCGGCGCATGCCGTAGGAGCCCCAGTAGGTGGAGACGCTACCACCCGCCTCAGCCTCGGGGATGGCGATGCGCATATCCATCGTCGCACCGAAAGCACCGGCGCCAAAGGTGGACGACCCGGCACCACGGACGATGACGATATCGGAGAGGCGGCTGCCGAAGTCGGGCATATTGGCCCAGAAGACCGCCTGACTCTCGGAGTCATTGACCGGGACGCCATTGACCGTGATATTGACACGCGAGGGGTCGACGCCACGGATGGAGAAGCCGGTGTAGCCGCCCATCGTGCCGGCATCCTGGGTGATCAGGAGGGATGGAGTACCGCGGAGGAGCGTCGGCACGTCCCAGGCGGTGGTATGGAGCTTCAGCTCGGGGAGCTTGATCGTCTGCTTGGTGACCGGGGTGAGCTGTCCGGGACGAATGCCGAGGACCTCTACCGCTTCCAGGTCATACTCTCGAGAGATGTCCTGGGCGCTGGCGCCGAGGAGGAGAGCTCCACTGAGAGCTCCGACAGACAGTAGTCTGGTGATGAGATTATTCATGTATCTGCTCATATAAAATGATAAAGTAAGTGTCACAACTACGGCACTAAGCCCACAGGGTATGGGCGAGCAGATCTTAATGATGGAGACTGCCTGCACAGAGGCGGTCGGAATCACGCACTTTCCTACGTCGGAATTAACCGGACAGGTTCGGAGGGTCTGCTCTCAGCCTGCCCTTGCGGACAGGCACCCCTAGGCGAAGGCAACAAGACTTCTCTCATTGCGAGTGCAAAGGTAGTTATAATTTCCTAAAGTCGCCCTTCTGATCTCTGTCCTCAATTCCGCAGGCTGGAGATTTGTTGCCATCGTCGGGTACTTAATGCCTGCTTTTTCTTGTATCCTGACTTTCTGGCAGACCAAAGTCGGTTCATCCGACATTACGCGTGATGGAGCAGTCGTGGAGAGAGAATAGACGGAGCGTAAAGTAGTAGTCATCTCTATGTCCGCAAGCGTTTCTCTTCATTACTTTGATCTTATTATTGATGCCTTCGACCTTTGCTGTAGAGAGCTTTCCATGATACCATGCGAGGATCTCTCTCTTCGCGGCAGAAATGGTGTTTGCGAGTGTATACCTGCCTGAAATACTCCTTGAGACAATAAGCCTGCACGAGGGGTTTGTTGACTTCGAGGGCTAATTGTAGCTTGGACATTCCGTTATGATTTACAATGTTCTCTGAGTTTGCCAGGAGTAAAAACCGAGATCCCTTTATGAGCCTCCTTTTAGCCGGGTCTACCTCTCGTGAGACCAGCTCTCTTCGGA
>NZ_AQWR01000051.1 GCF_000375645.1 Porphyromonas bennonis DSM 23058 = JCM 16335
ATTTGTGGGTTTTTCTTGGCATGGAACAAGACTCTAAGCATGAAAGAAAAGCAGGATCTACCCTAACTGAGGGCAAATCCTGCTCATGCTTGTCATCTGTTACACTACTATTCCTCATGGAGTTGCTCCCCAGCAGAGCTCCACTACGCTTCATAGTGCCTTGTAAAGGTAACGAGAGAATTCTGCTTCACCATCAAAAAGCACCCTGCAATTTGACCCATAGAACAAAACTTCTTCAAAAAAACCTGCAAATTGACCTATACGCCCTAAACTTTTGCTGAGATGCAACTAACCGATTGCTTAGTTGCATCTCAGTTGACGGTTTTATATGTTGTTGGATATCAAGGGGTTCTGAAGGGCGGTTTTGGTGCTTTGAAACCTGCTCTATTTTGTAGTATTGAACCCCTTACAAGCAGGTGAAATAGGCGTGAAGCAGATTTAAGAACTAAAGTTTTGCTAAAGTCCGAATAGGTGGGGATTAGAGGGTGTAGAGGTGGAGCAACTGGGGGGCGATGGCATCGATGCCGAAGGAGCGGACGGTGTCGGCAATCTGCTTTCTATCTTTTGGAGTGGGTGTGTGTCACGGCACGAGCCATGGCAGTGGTGTCGTATGGCTGAATGAGCTGACCATTGCCACTCTCCGGGCGAATGATATCGGGGATCCCACCTACGCCAAAGGCGATGGCAGGGGTACCACAAGCGATGCCTTCCACAAGTGTTTGCCCAAGCGTCTCGTATCTTGAGGTGGAGAGGATGGTGGAGGCCGTTAGGTAGAGCTTTACCAGCTCCTCTCCCTCGGCTCGGGGGATATGTCGGTAGGGGATTGGTATCTGCTCTAGTAGAGACTTATCTTTGATTTGCCCCACCAAGGTGATGCTTGCACTGCTTGCCCACTCTTCGGAGAGTACCTTTGCTTCTCGGAGCATTTGCACTAATAAATCGGGTCCTTTCACGGGATCATCAATGCGTGAGGCAACGAGTAAGAGACTATTCTCCTCCTTCTCCTCGACAGTGTTTGGGCAAAACCGCTTCAGGTCTATCGGATTGTGTAGCACCGTGATGGCACTCTTCCTAAATAGGGGCGAGGCATCGGCTGCTTTCGCCACCGTATTACTCACCGCCACGAGGTGTATTTGCTCAAGCGGAAGATCCTTTTTCGCCTGAAAAAGCCTACTCGAATGGTCCTGCTTGCTTTTGCTATCCAGAAGCGGACAACTTCCACATCCCACGGTAAATCTTTGGCAAAAAGAGGTCTCGCCATCTACTCCTATGGAGTAGGGGATATGGCAACCGCCCGTGAGTGGCCAGAAGTCGTGGAGGGTCCAGAAAAACCGTTTCCCTTTTATGGAGAGCAATTCTGCCAGACCTTTGACGGATAGAAACCCTTGCTGTACCCAATGGATATGAACTACCTCCGCCCACGCCACCCATGGGTGGTGAGCAATGTCCAGGCCATAGCGGGCGGTGGAGAAGCGAAAGAGGTTTTTGCGTTGGTAGCCGACAGTACGGAGCGTATCTAGGCAGTCGGCAAGAAAACTGACCCGATGTTGCCAACCAAACTCTGTGATGGTGAGCATACGTACCTCCATCCCTGCCTGTGAGAGGAGTGCCATTGTTCGCTGGCACGCCACTGCAGCACCACCCCCACTCGGGTAGGTATTGAGGAGGAGTATTTTCATTACTCTATTATCTGAAAACCAATTCCTTGTGCTGCCTCTGCCCATTCCCCCATCTCACATCTCCGGAGCTGGTACTCCGAGGGCTCGTATGGGTAGTGGTATTCTCGCCGAAGGGTTTCAAACTCTTGGGATCGCTCCCTAAGGGTACGGTCCACTCCTCTGATGCCAAAGGTTTGTAAGAGTGCCTCCCATAGAGGTTGGTCACTAGAGAGATGTAGTAGGGGAGCGCTCAAGGGGGTTGGGTAGAGTGGCTCTGAGCTACTGAGCTTTAGTCCGAAGTGCTCCAAACCATGCTCTATGCAGGTCCGCGCGCCATTGGCCTTCCCCTGAGCAGAGAAGCCAGCGATGTGCGGTGTGCCTAGCCAAGTCTGCTTCAGTAGCTCTTGCGAGATATTTGGCTCCCCCTCCCAGCAGTCCATCACTAGGTCTGTGATTTTGCCTTCACGCAAACCCCTCAGTAGGGCCGAGGTATCGGTCACTGCACCACGACAAGCATTCATGATGATCGGTTTCCTTTGGAGTAGATCTACCAACCTATCATCTAGTAGGTGCACGGTCTTATCCTCCCCCTCCTTAATAAGTGGTACGTGAAAAGCAATGATATCGGCCCTCGTGGCTATCTCTTGGAGCGAGACAAAGCCTGCCGACCCCTCTGCCCTTGCCCTAGGGGGGTCGTTGAGGAGCACCTCCATCCCCAGCGCCCGGGCATTTCGTGCCACCCTACGCCCTACGTTGCCCACCCCTACAATCCCTATCACCTTGCCACGAGGATCCCACCCACACTCCACCGCTCTAATGGCTATGGCAGTAGCAAAATAGTGTGCCACCGCCTCGGCATTGCAGCCCGGGGCATTGTACCAAGTGATGCCCGCCTGGTGGCAGAAGTGGGTATCGATGTGGTCAAAACCGATCGTCGCCGAGGTGATCAGCTGCACCCGAGAGTGCTCCAGAAGCGCTCGACCGCACTTCGTGGTACTCCGAATAATCAGCCAATCCGCCTCCTTCACCACCTCCGGGGCAAACTCCTCCGAGGGGAGGTAGGTCACCTCCCCCAGCTCCTCCGCAACTCCCTGGATATAGGGCACCGAACTCTCTGCTACTATCTTAAGCCGTTTCATACGCTTTCTCCGCGCCTCCCCCTTCCTCTCCCCAAAGGTACCATTTTATTCCGATCCCCACGCCCTCCTTTACCAATCAATATACCTAGTATAGGGGAGAATAGAGTTGCTGGAATTTATTACCTTTGCAATAAACAATAACAATTCGTTAAATTAGTAAAATATGATTAGAAGTGTGTCGTGGCGTTATATGCCAATCCTCCTTATTCTGATGCTTCTATTGCCGGCTAATGTGTGGGCACAATCTAAGAATCATCTAAGCGGGACGGTTTACGAAATCTCAAATGGTGTCAAGGAGCCTCTCCCTGGAGCTACGGTTTCGATTCCCGCTTATGGAATGGGTGCGATAACCTCTGTAGATGGTGCATACCATATCAAGGAAGTGCCTTCGGGTAAGGTGCGACTAACGGTTTCCTTTATTGGCAAAGTGACCATTGATACCCTTCTTGTGGTGAGTGGTGATCAGCGGCTCGACTTTGTGATGCGAGATGAGGATTTTAGGCTAAAGGAAGTGGTGGTGACTGCACAGTCCAGTAAGGCGGGGCAATCCACATCATCCAAAATCTCCACAATGGCAATGGAGCACCTACAAGCGGTGAGCCTTTCTGACTTAATGTCGCTCTTGCCTGGTGGTATTTCTACTAATCCTTCCCTTTCTACTGCAAGCCAGGTGACTATTCGCTCGGCAGGTGGAGATGATAATATCAATGCTTTGGGAACGGCTATTGTGCAGGATGGAGCTCCTATCTCCAATAATGCCAATCTACAGGTGATGAATCCTTCTGTAAGAGGAGGCACCTCGACTTTATCGGGTGGCGCTTCTCCAGCGGGTGGCTTTGATACTCGTCTGCTCTCTCTGGAGAGTGTGGAGTCGGTAGAGGTGGTACGAGGTGTCCCCTCTGTATCTCATGGCGACCTTACCTCAGGCGCTGTCTTGATTACCTCCAAGGCGGGCCGGGCCCCTTTAGTGATCAAGGCACGTACTAATCCCAATCTTTACCACTTCTCTGCTCACAAGGGCTTTTCTTTTGATAAGAATGGAGGATCCCTCAATGTGAGTGGCGAATATGCGAGGAATACTAGCTCGCCAATCTCTTCATACAATTACTTTACTAGGGCGGTTGGTAAGCTTCTCTATTCGAATACATTCTTTGATGGCAAATGGCGTACCAATACCTCTCTGGATTTATGGTATGGACGCGATAAGCGAGATCGCAACCCTGATGATGCCACAAATGAGCTGGAGTCGGATGGCCGTAACTTGAGATTTGCGATGAATAGCAATGGTACTATTAACATTGACAAGGGGTGGCTGAAGAATATTAAGTATGTGGTGTCGGGCAGTTATTATGATAAGTATAGCTTCCTTACCCAGCTCTATACTTCTGCGACGGCTCCATATTCTATGACTGATGTTGATGGTGCCATTATTGCCAATCAGCCAGGTAGGGTGCTCTACGATGTTTCGGGAAAGCCACTGACCAAGTATGATGGGGTAGATCCGACTCACTATGCTCACTACCTCCCCTCTAATTACAAAGGTCGCTATGATCTATATGGGCGTGAGCTGAGTTTTTTCTCTAGCGCAACGGCAACATTTTTCGGTAAGTTAGGAGCTACTAATCACCGGATATTATTGGGCTTCAATTATTCAGTCGATGGCAATATTGGGCGTGGAAAGGAGTTCTCACCAGAGTTTCCTCCATTTCGTAATATTGCAGCCCATAATGCTACATTTCGCCCTCGTCCCTATCGTGAGATCCCTTTTGTGCACGAGCTGGGTCTCTTTGCTGAGGAAAACTTTAGTTGGAAGATAGCCGATCGTCACCTCGTGAATTGGCAGGCGGGTCTTCGCTGGGATCAAATATCTCTCGTGGGTGGAAAGCTCTCCCCACGTACCAATCTCTCTATTGAAGTAGTCCCCAATTGGCTCTATATAAGAGGTGCCTATGGAGTAACAGCCAAAATGCCTACACTCCTCTATCTCTATCCTGAGCGTGCTTACTTTGAGTACATTAATATAAATGAGATGGCTAGCGACCTTGAGGATAAAGCTTTTATGACTACTACCCGAGTATTTGATACCCAAAATAAGTCGCTAGAGATTGCTACAAATCGTAAAGCCGAGGTGGGCATTGACCTTAAGACACCTATTGGAAAATTGATGGTAACTGCCTATGATGAGCGTATGGATAATGGGTATACGCTTACTCCAAAGCACCAGCCAGTTATCTACAATGAGTATAAGCGTGTGGCGGGGGCCGATGGCCCACGTTTTGAGCTCTCTGCCTCTAATCCCGTGCTTGCTACCTACTACAGCCCATCTAACCACTTGACTTCTTACCGTAGGGGACTGGAGTGGGACTTGGCACTTAAGCGCATTGATGCTATCCGCACTACTATTTCGCTATCTGGTGCATGGGCTTGGTCCAAAAACTTTAATAATGGTTATGAGTACTATGATGGTAGAAGTAGTGAAGCGGGAGCACACCGTACCCATACCGCACTCTATGAAAAAGGGATGGAAAAGCATATCTATGAACAGGTGACTAGCTCTATCAGAGCTACACATAACATCCCAGAGCTTGGCCTTGTACTGACCCTCACTGCAGAGGCTATATGGCGTGAATTGGATCGCTACCAGATGGGTAACGATACTATCCCGGTTGCCTATATCTCTAAGGTAGATGGTAAGATATATCCTTTTGATGTGTCACGTGCAAAGGAGCCTGAGTTTTCATCTCTTTTGAGGAATAGAGATGATAGTATGTATATTGATGAGCTATTTCCACCTCTCTATAATTTCAACTTCAACCTTACCAAGGAGATTGGCGACTTTATGCGGCTTTCTTTCTTTGCGAATAATATGTTTAGAAGCTATCCAAGGGTGGAATCAAAGCGAAGACCAGGTACATTTTATAGTCGAAATAAAGCCTTTTTCTACGGTATTGAGTTGACAATTATTATCAAGTAAAAGTATAGTATGATGAATGCCAAATATACTTATCACCCCTTTGGGTGGCTGCCATTGATAGCCCTCTTGATGCTCTTTTCTATGGGGTGTAACTCCTTTGAACAAGCTAGAAACACAGACTTAGTGCAGCCTATTTCAGTGACTATCGTGGCGAATACTGCTATCCCCGACTTTGATTCGGCATCTGGTGCAAAGGTGGAGCTGATCAATGAATATGAGCAGGTGGCTTATTCTTATCCATTGACGGGTCATGAGACCAAAGTATCGGGAGTGTTGCCTGGAATTTACTCTATCAATATCTCTGGTGAGACGGTAGGGGCTGATGGTGAAGTCTCTTACCCCAATGGTAGCCTGCTCAATTATCCTCTTCTGGAAGATGGGTTGCGTGTAGAGCTGGAGGTATTGAACGGACGTTTGAGTCCCCTTGTGTTCAAGGAAATATACTACTGTGGTTCACCCAAGCGGTATTTCAGAGACCAGTTCTATGAGATATATAATAATTCAGATGAGGTCTGCTTCCTTGACGGTCTCTACTTCTGTGTCCTTTATCCAGGTACTGCGACTACAAAGTTGCCTATATGGCCTAAGGAGGATGCTGGAAAGTATCTATATACCGATCGCGTTTGGCGCTTTCCAGGCACAGGAGAGGAGTATCCACTGAAACCAGGTGAGAGCTGTGTTATTTCCCAATTCGCTGCCAATCACCAGCTAAGTATTTATAATCCTAATTCTCCCATTGATGGTAGTAGCTCGGAGTTTGAATTCAATATGTTTAATAAGAAATTCCCAGACCAGCCGGCGTATGATATGATCCACATTTTTAATGATGGCAAGGAGGCAATGGGGCGTGTGCCGCAGTACTTGACTACTGTTTTCGGAGGTGCGTATGTGCTCTTCAAGGTGCCAAAAGGGGAGAGTTACGACCCAGTCAATGACTTGTCACTACAAGCCAAAGACCTGAGCAATAAGCGCAACACAATCTATGCCAAGATACCTGTAGAGTATGTGTTAGATGGCGTTGAGGCAGTGGATAATGAAACAAAGATCAATGCTAAGCGTATGCCGAGCTTTATAGATGCGGGGATTACCTATGTCGGTAATACTTACATCGGGCAGGGTGTGGCTCGAAAGAAAGTAGGGCAGCGGCCCGATGGTACCCCTCTCTTGCAAGATACCAATAATAGCACCAATGACTTTGATAGAGGTGTTACACCGATGCTTCGGAGATATGGAGCAAAAATGCCAGCATGGAACCATTCATTAAAAAATAACAACTAATAAAATGAGCTACAATCATAAGCGATATCAAATATTGTGCCTACTTCTATTCCTATCGTGTGCCAATGCCCTTATAGCTCAAGAGGTAAATAGCCTCTCTTCATTGGATAAGTTGAAGGGCGAGCAGCTATCTGCCATGCGCAATAATGCAGCAGGGATGGTACTGGAGAAAGCTCAAAGGTACACCGTAGTCGGCTTGTCAGGAGCATTGCAAAAGGGCGACTACCACAGAGCAATGGAGGGCAAAAAGCTGTACGACCTTTCGGCAATGGCAGAAGGGGCAGTACAGTTGAATGGTTACCACCTTTGGGGAAGATTTCAGTACGATAGAGAGATCGCTAAAGAAGTGGGATACAATGCTTCACTGATTCGCCCCTATCGTGACCTCCCATACTTTGTGGCCGATGAAAATCATAGTGATTGGAGAAATCAACTCTATCAGCTAGAGTTCAAGGCAGGTACTCCTGTATATCATCGCCTCCTATCTTTTGGGCTAGCAGCTGGCTATTCGGCGGAGCAGGGTGCCAAGCAACGGGATGTGAGATCACATAATAATGCGATGTCCCTCTATTTACAGCCATCACTCCTACTCTTTTTCAATAAGGAAACACAGCTTTCACTCCTCCTAAAGTATGCGTCGTACAAAGAGGAGAGCCGGATGCAAAACATCAATATATATGTGGAGCAACCCTATTATGAGATGTTCGGAATGGGAGGTGCTACGGCACGTATCGGTTCTGGGCGGGTTACTAATTACATCCGAAATAGTGTGGGAGGTGAGTTACAGTACAATATTGATACTGATTGGCGTACCTTGTTTTATCTTGGTTTTGAGAGCTCTGTAGAAGATGCAGAGATTAGCTTTACCGTCCCTCAGCGTACCGGTTCTCTCCTTGCAGATGCCTCTTTTGTGGGTTTCACTCTTCAGAGTAAGGAGAGCCCGTCACAGCATACTCTCTCTCTGCGTTACGATGTGAGTAAGCACAAAGGAATACAGTACATCGTAAAGTATGATAATACAGAAGCCTTTAAAGGCTATATTGAGCTGTCTCGTAGCGGTAGGTATTTGAAGCACCGCAATCACTTAGAGGCTTCCTATCAATGGTCGTGGAATAGTCAGCACCCCTACGAGTGGTTGTTGGGCTTGAAAGGAGCTGTTACTCAAACTTCGGCGGAGTACCTTCTTCCCCACTCGGAGTATGGGTATTCAATGGCATCGATTATGGGGGAGGTGCGTAAGGTAATTGTATTTGATAGCCCTTCTACCCCCACTCTCGACCTTTCCCTTACTGGAGGGCGTCTTTGGGCATTTGACTCTAATATAGAGCTCAATGGGCAGTATGTAAATTCATTTGTGGCTGAGCATATCACTCTGCCCGACTATCACTATATGGTGGCGGACCTGTGGAAGGGGGCTCTTTCTATCTCCTATGCTCAAAAGCCAGTATCCTCTAGCCGTGCAATGCTATACCTCAAGGCAAGATTGGGGTATACTCACCCATTGAATTCAAGTCTAGGTGGCCGTACCTCTGCACTTTGTTCTTTGGGCTGTTTTTTCTAACACTTATAACACCTACAACATGAAGTACAATAGAATATTATTGGGCATAATCGCCCTATTGATTAGTGCACTATCACTTATGGCACAGGTGGTGGAGACCCCAAGGGTGGTCACTCCCACTTCATTTGCCATTGTGATAGATAGTAAGAGCTATGCTAACGCCAAGGCAGCAGTTGATGCCTATCGAGATGTGGTGGAGCAAGATGGGCTTGGCACCTATCTCCTTATTCATGACTGGAGTAGCCCTGATGAGATCAGAGCACTTCTCCAACAGCTTCATCAAGACCCCTCCTCTCCACTTGAGGGGTGTGTCTTGATCGGGGATATACCTGTAGCGATGATCCGAGATGCTCATCATCTCACATCGGCATTCAAGATGGATCCCAATAGGTATCCTTGGGAGCGCTCAAGTGTGCCCAGTGATCGTTTCTATGATTGCTTTGGGCTAAAGTTTGTACCACTGCCGTATGATGGGGCAAAACCGGGTCTCTTTTTCTACTCCCTTTCGAGCGAAGGGGCACAAAGGATAGAGGCCGATATCTATTCGGCACGTATCCGACCCTATGATAGAGAGGGTGAGACGAAGTACCAGGCATTGACGAAGTATCTACAAAAGGTGGTGAGGGAGCGAACTAACCACTCTCGGAATAAGCTTGACCACCTTACTATGGCTCGTGGTCATGGTTACAACTCGGAGTCTAAGCAGGCGTGGGCAGGAGAGCAAATCGCACTAAGGGAGCAACTGGAGGGTGTGTTTCTGCCCACTGGGCGCTTTAAGGCCATCGACTATGATGATAAGTTCCCCGCAAAGTACTACTACCTAACCGAGGTGCAGCAGCCTGATCTCGATGTGATGCTCTTTCATCATCACGGAGCCCCCCAAAATCAATACATCAATGGATATCGAGAGGGGAGCAGTGTGGATATCTCTAAGGAGAATATAATGCTATTTGCACGTGCTAGAGCTAGGCGACTAAGGAAAGGGGAGACTCCTAATGAAGCGATCCAGAGGGTTGCTAAGGAGCTAGATATCCCCATCTCTTGGATCAGTGATACCTTTACTCCCGAGAAGGAAGCAGCCGACTCTCTATTCAATAGAAGTCTTGATATCTATATTGATGACCTCCGTGCCATTGCCCCAGCGGCGAGATTTGTGATGCTCGATGCATGCTATAACGGCTCATTTCATCTTGATGAAAATATTTCGGCAGAGTATATCTTTAATGAAGGAACTACTCTTGCAGTCCAAGCCAATTCTGTCAATGTTATCCAAGATAAGTGGCCAGATGAGCTGCTTGGGCTCCTCGCAAATGGGATGCGGTTGGGCTCGTGGCATCAGCAGGTAATGTACCTTGAAACGCACCTTATCGGTGACCCAACCTTTAGGTTCGTATCGGATAGCCAGCTAGTGCCAAGTAACCTTAGCCAGCAAGTGGTGCTAAGAGCTAGGGATGCCAATTACTGGTTGCAACAGCTACGTGTGCCATCGGGAGATTTGCAGGCTTTGGCACTCAAGATGCTATACCGAATGGATTACCCACAAGTGTCGGATCTGCTCCTCAATGCCTATCGTACCTCAAATAGTCTGATTGTACGGACAGAAGCACTGAAGCTATTGAGTGAGATAAATGATGCCAACTTCGTGGAGGTGCTCAAGGAGGGGGTGCATGATAGCTACGAACTTATTCGGAGGATGAGCGTTGAGCTCTTAGGAAAGAATGGTTCGGACGCATTGGCACCAGCGCTAGTAGAAAGTTTGTTGCAGGATAGCCACTGTAAGCGAATCGTATTCAAGCAGAGCGGTGCTCTCAAAATGATGGATGGTAACAGGCTCTCTCAAGAGCTTCGTAGCATCGTGGCACGCACACCTATATATTCTACAAGTCAGGTGGAGAAGCTGCTCTCTGATATGCAGGCAGCTGAGAGTGTACGGGAGCGTCTCCTACAGGAGCTATTGCCTCGGAGCAAAGATGCGAAGTCTGTGAAAGAACAGCTATTTGCGATACGTAGCTGTCGTAACTCTCCAGATGCGAGGGTAGCTGAAGCCTTGATCAAGATTGCTCTTGACGCCTCCAATAGCGAGCCGGTGAGAGTAGCTAGTATTGAGGCACTAGGCTGGTATAATTATTCGTGCAAAGCTACAGAAATCAAAGAGCAGCTTTCTACCTTGCTTGGTGATTCTTCACAGCTCGTTTCGCACGAGGCGGCAAAGAGTATCAAGCGGCTCTCTCCTCGTTAAGTACTTTGCTGTATCCTAATAGTTATGATCCCTTGTGGCGACACATTTGTCCTGCCACAAGGAACCATACTTATTTCGGCTACCACCACTTTCCACAAGATAGTATCCTAACAGTGGGGTGTAGACCTCTGGCGTTTTAGGAAAGGCTGGATGGGGTTGCGGAGGGTAGGGTAATCTTTGGTAGATTTGCAAGGGGAAGCTATTGATATTGGAGAGTGAGGAGATGTGGAAGCTATTTAGTTGTATTTTACTGGGGGTGGTATGTGGTTGGTTCTTGAGGAGGCGACGGATTAGGGGGCTTAGCACTGCTTTGATGGTGGTGATCTGTCTGCTACTCTTTGTGCTGGGGCTGGAGGTGGCACACTCGCAGAGTGAGATGGCCAATATACTGGTGGTGGTAGGGATTGCTCTGGTGGTAGCTTTGTGCTCTACTGCAGGTAGTGTACTGATGGCGTGGCTCTTTGGGCGTCCTAAAAAGAATCGGGAGGTATGAAGTCTAATCTTATATTGCTCGGTTCCTTTCTCCTCGGGCTCGCCGTGGGGGGTATTGATTTAGTTCCTGACGCTATTGTGGAGTCGGATCTAGGGAATTATCTGCTCTATCTGCTCCTGTTTTTAGTTGGCTTGAGTGTGGAAAATGATCGTGATACGATCAGGGGATTTAGGCAGCTATCTCCTCGTCTACTGGTGTTGCCTTTTCTGACAATCATTGGAAGTATGTGTGGTGGGGTGGTGGCTGCTTTGCTCCTTGGACAATCGCTCTATGAGATGCTGGCGGTATCGCAAGGGTTGGCTTACTACTCTCTTTCGAGTATCCTTATTACGGAGAAGCTGGGGATTACGCTAGGTGCTATCGCCCTCTTTTCCAATGTGTTTCGTGAGCTCTTGACACTCCTTTTGGCTCCGCTCTTGGTAAAATACCTTGGTCCTCTTGCACCTATTGCTGCTGGCGGGGCTACGACGATGGATGTGACACTTCCAGCCATTCTCAACGCCTCGGGTAAGGAGTACTTGGTGCCTGCTATTTACCATGGCTTTGTCTGCGACTTTAGTGTGCCGATTTTAGTGACACTCTTCATTGAACTAGCTTTAGGATAAAAATAAAGGCGTACCTGGATGTCCAGATACGCCTTATCTTTGTATGATGGGCATGTTATACATCTGTGGTGAAAGCCCACACGGGGCGTAGTTGCCAACGAACCCCATAGCGACTTGCAAGTTTCAAGGGGTGACCCTTGGGAGAGAAGAAGCAATAGCGAATTCGTGGCCTGACGAACAGAAACCTAATACTAAGGCGTATCAAGCGGACAAGCTGGCAAAGGACAGTGAAGTTCCAAAAGGCAACCGTAACCTTGATACGTATGATGCTAAGGAGCCGCGTCTGACAGGCACTGCCTATTGGGAGTCCGCCTTTGGACAGCGTGGTCATCGTGTATGGGCAGAGTTGTCCGGTGTCAGT
>NZ_AQWR01000052.1 GCF_000375645.1 Porphyromonas bennonis DSM 23058 = JCM 16335
CTTGCATTGCCTGGTCCACGGGTCTTCGGGGCTACGCCCCTCGACCT
The DNA here is from genome assembly GCF_000375645.1 of Porphyromonas bennonis DSM 23058 = JCM 16335. Taxonomy (GTDB): domain Bacteria; phylum Bacteroidota; class Bacteroidia; order Bacteroidales; family Porphyromonadaceae; genus Porphyromonas_A; species Porphyromonas_A bennonis. The sequence continues at coordinate 48 of NZ_AQWR01000052.1, forward strand.
GTGGCTAAAAAACGGGCACCCACAAGGGGTGCTTCGTTCCCCACTCTTCACAATTAGATGAATGGCTACGGTGTCTCTCAAATGCGTCACCCCTGAGGTCGGAGCAAAGCACTGGTGTAATCAAAAAACAGTAGTACATTTACACACGTAGATCAGAGAGAACTTAAAGCCATCATTTGCTACAGTTGAAACTGAACAATATTGGCTTGGTAAGAACTCAAACCTTCTCTAATAGCCAACGTATATGTCGAAGAAACTCATCCCTGAATTGCTGGCATTAGTGATAACGATCACGGCAACACTTTGTGCCTGCAACAACACTCACAGTAGCACGGCTCCATATGATGTGAAAGAGGAGACGTATGGTTCCCTCCTCCATTTTCTTGAGAGTGACGACCTCCACGAGATAATGATCGTCTCCGAAGCCAAAGGCAGTCTTTAAATATACTGTATGCTCTGACTCCTGAGGACCAAAGCGATAGAGGACTCAGAACTCTATCAAAAGACGGCCAAACCTTTGAGTCTGGTTACTACAAGAGTCTTGCCGTTGAAGATCCCCAAAGCCTCCACAACTGGCACAAACAAAGAAACAAATAGACCACTATGTTTCAACATCCATTCAAATTAATATTTGGGCAGAACGCTGAGGTGAAACAATCCGCCTCCCCCGCCGCAGTAGACATCATCCTATTCATTTTATTTATCTGCCACAGACCTATATCCCGCCTGCTTGGGCATGCGCTGCAGACAGATATCACCCAGATCGTCACACTACTAGCAGCGTCCCTGTTTCTTGTTGCTTTTATCGTCCGACTGGCGAGCCGAAAGATTGACCTGCTATCCTTTCTCTTTCTCTTCGGGACGCTGATAACTCTTCTTGACTAACAGCCTCTCGCTCTCGGATAGCATGACAGATCAGCGCCCCTCTCCATTCCACACTATCGCCCCAAAACGTAGAGGGAAAATGTCTCGAAGCAAAGTGCTGGTATAATCAAAAAATAGTAGTACCTTTGCCCTCACAAAAAGGAAGGGAGAGCTTCGGGATGTAGCTCAGTCCGGTTAGAGTGCGCGTCTGGGGGGCGTGAGGTCGCTGGTTCGAATCCAGTCATCCCGACTTATAGGAGCAGACAAGAGTTCGCCTCTTGCCTGCTCTCTTTTTGTGCTATTGGGGGAATGGGGGAAAATGGCTAACTTTGCCCTGTTATAAGAGATATGCGGAAATAGCTCAGTTGGTAGAGCATTGGCTTCCCAAGCCAAAGGCCACGGGTTCGAGCCCCGCTTTCCGCTCCACTTCAGAGAGTGTGTCTTCTCGCCAGCGAGAGGACACACTCTTTTTTTACCCGTCTCTGACCCGAACCGCTCAGAGTGAAATCTATTACCGGTATTAGTTGTCACTATTATCGGTATTAGTCTTCTCTATTACCGGTAATAGAAATGACCCATCAGGGAGGGCTCTATCATCGTGAGCTTCAGAGCGAGCAGGATCACACGGAATAGTCCCCCGAGATGTCGCATTAATTGCTTAAATTTGTAAGCTTTAGGAGACAAACTTAGGACATTATCATCAAAGTCTATGGATAGAGAGGAGAAGGGAGAGGAGAGAGCAGACCATCTGACCGACACGGAGGAGGAGCTGACGCCGACTGAAGAGGGAGCGCCACTGGCCGACGATGTGCGGTATGGGCGGACCCACGACAGCCATGGTAACTACGTGCTGTCGGGGATGTATCGCTCCTGGTTTATCTCCTATGCCTCTTACGTCATCCTGGAGCGGGCAGTACCCTACATCTCTGACGGGCTGAAGCCGGTTCAGCGACGGATCCTCTACACGATGTCGCAGATGGAGGATCGGCTGATCAAGGTGGCGAATATCGTCGGTCAGACGATGCAGCTCCACCCGCACGGAGATGCGAGCATCGGCGATGCGCTTGTGCAGCTCGGGCAGAGACAGCTCCTGATCGAGTGTCAGGGAAACTGGGGCAACCTCCTCACCGGCGACGGTGCTGCGGCGCCGCGCTACATCGAGGCACGCCTTACGCCACTCGCCAAGAGGGTCCTCTTCTCCCCCAAGATCACCGACTACGTCCCCTCGTACGACGGAGCCAATGAGGAGCCGGTCAATCTGCCGGTGAAGTTTCCCCTCCTCCTCGCACAGGGCGCTGAGGGTATCGCCGTCGGGCTCTCCTGCAAGATCCTCCCGCACAATGTGGGCGAACTGCTGCAGGCCTGCGTCAGCTACCTCCGAGGTGAGCCGTACGGGCTCTATCCGGACTTCCCCACCGGCGGACTGGTCGACGTGGCAAAGTACAGCGACGGAGAGCGTGGAGGTCAGGTAAAGGTGCGGGCAAGGATCGAGAAGGTCGACTCGCACACCCTCGCCATCACGGAGCTGCCCTACTCCAGCACGACCGGCAGCCTCATCGACTCGATCCTGAAGGCGAACGAGACGGGGAAGATCAAGATCAAGAAGATCAACGACAAGACCGCAGCGGAGGCTAATATCGAGATCCAGCTGCCGAGCGGCGTCTCGCCCGACAAGACGATCGATGCGCTCTACGCCTTCACCGGTTGCGAGATCTCCATCTCGCCCAATTGCTGCGTGGTGCGAGACGATCACCCAGAGTTCCTCACCGTGAGTGAGGTGCTTGCGGACGGGTGCGAGCGGACGATGAGCTACATCCGTGCGGAGCTGGGGATACGGCTGAGCGAGCTGCAGGAGCAGCACCTGCTGGAGTCCCTGGAGCAGCTCTTCATCACCCGACGGATCTACAAGGATAAGGACTTCGAGGAGGCGAAGAGCGTCCCCGAGGTGGTGGCTCACATACGGAGCCGACTGGAGGACGCGCTGGAGACCTTCTTCCGACCCGTGACGGATGAGGATCTGAAGCACCTCCTGGAGCTTAAGATGGCGAGGATCCTGAAGTTTAATAAGGAGAAGAGCGACGCCTCCATCGCCCGGCTCATGGACGAGATGGCGGACACCGAGCGACGGCTCGGCGATGTCCGCAGCGAGGCGATCAGCTGGTATGAGACGCTGTACGAGGACTTCGGGAAGCAGTACCCTCGCCGGACGACGATCCGCAGCTTCGACGACATCGAGGCGGCAAAGGTAGCGGTGAAGAGCGAGAAGCTCTACGTGGACCGCAAGGAGGGATTTATCGGCACGGGACTCAAGAAAGCGGAGTACGTCAGCGACGTCTCCGACATAGATGACGTGATCGTCTTCCTCCGCAGCGGGGTCTACTTCATCACCAAGGTGAGCGAGAAGAGCTTCGTCGGCAAGGACATCATCCACGTGGCGCGCTGGGTACGCGGCGACGAGCGGACGATCTACAACGCCGTCTACCGTGACGGCAAGGAGGGCACCGCCTTCATCAAGCGCTTTGCCGTCACGACGGCGATCCGCGATCGGGAGTACGACCTGACGCGAGGTAAGCCGGACTCCAAGGTACTCTACTTCACGGCCAACCCCAATGGCGAGGCGGAGGTGATCAAGACCGTACTGCGACCGAGCGCGAAGAAGCGGCGGCGCAAGAGCGGGCTGATCTTTGAGACCGACTTTGCCGACCTGCTGATCAAGGGGCGCCAGGCGCGAGGGAATATCCTGACGAAGGAGCCGGTCTTCCGCATTTCACTCAAGGAGGAGGGGAAGAGCACTCTGGGAGGCAGGGACGTCTGGTTTGACTGGGACGTCTTCCGGCTCAATTACGATGACCGGGGGGACTACCTGGGCGAATTCATGGGGGACGACAAGATCCTCGTGGTGCTGGAGGACGGGACGGTCTACCTGACAGACTTCTCGGACAGCAACCACTTCGAGCGAAATCTCCTCGTGATCGAGCAGTATGACCCGGAGAAGGTCTGGACGCTCGTCTACCACAATAGTAAGGAGGGCTTTACCTACATGAAGCGCTTCCTCCTCGAGGAGGATAAACTGCGGAAGAAGGATACCATCCTGACCAATCCCGACGACACCCTTCTCCTCCTTACCGACGAGCCTTACGCCCGAGTGGAGGTGGTCTACGAGGACGAGACGACGGAGGAGGTCGAGGCGGAGGACTTCATCGCCGTCAAGGGCGTGCGCGCCAAGGGCAAGCGCATCAGCACCGGCACGACTACGGAGGTGCACGAGCTGGAGCCACTCAAGCAGCCTGAGGACGAGGCAGACGACGACTCGGACGAGGAGGATACCCCTGACGAGGAGGTCGAGGCGGATATGGACGACAGAGCCGAGGAAGAGGCTCAGGTGATCGAGGAGGTAACTCGTCAGCAGAGACTGACCTTTAGGGATGATGATGAAGAATAAGAGACTCAGCAAGATCGCACTCCTACTTGTGCTGACCCTGATGCTGCCTCTCTCGGGAGCAGCTCAGTCAGAGACCGGGAGGCAGAGTATGCGCAGCCGGCTGGAGAAGCTCGGGAGGGAGACAAGGGACTACATCCATGGGAAGCCGTGGACTTACGACGGTTCGCTCAGCACGACCCACCGGGAGATCCTCCTGACCGGTGGGCGTGTGGGCGTCATCGACCAGTATATCAGCCCGTCCGCTCACACAGGGTACGATATCCGGATCTCCCTAGGCACGGATCGGCCTTACTTCGCTGACCGATGGCACCTGAGGCAGGAGCTGGAGCTGGGACTGGGGATGCCGAAGAATAAGGCCAATGGTACCCAGATGTATCTCCCGAGTCTCTACACGCAGACAGCATTCTCCTTCTCACTCCTACAGCGGGGAGGACTAAGGCTGGAGGTCGCCCCCGCCTGGTCTCTCATGGTGCAGGGTAATCTCAAGCTCTCCAATAGTAACAACGTGGCCAACGTCAAGGCGACGACCGGCCTCGATGCCTGGTCGCGACTCAGCTACCGGATTCCGTGGGAGACACTGCCGATGCGCTTATCCTACAGCGTCTCACTTCCCCTGCTCCACATTGCCTACCACCCGGACTATGGACAGAGCTACTACGAGTACATCTCGGGGGACAATAAGACTCCCATTCGTCTCCACCTGACAGCACCACACAACAGCCTGTCGATCCGTCAGAGGCTGCTGATGGAGCTGCCGATCCACAACACCACCTGGGTCATCGGGCTCCAGCACATCGGTACCGTGGAGAAGCTCAGCCATACGAAGTATGAGCTCGGCAGTGTCGGGCTGGTCCTCGGGGTCACGCTCGAGACCAAGGCTCTCTCCGGCGGGCGTGCCCTTCGGTCCACTCACATCCGTTCATCCTACTAAGACCTATGGCACTCAGACACGTACACATTCTACCCGCTCTGGTGGTCGTTCTCCTCGGACTCTCTGCCTGCATCCCCTCGCAGCCGGAGAATACCGACTACAGAGCTAATTTTGAGGCACTCTGGTCGATCATCGATGAGCGATACTGCTTCCTGGATGAGAAAGGAGTGGACTGGGACTCGATCCACACCGTCTACAGTAAGCGAATGGACCTGATGGAGGAGAGGAAAGCGGGAAACGATCTCAATTTCTTCCACTTGATGGCGGCAATGCTCGATGAGCTGCACGATGGCCATGTCAATCTGATGACAGGATTTGACGTCAGTGCCAACAGTGACTGGGCAGGTGACCCGACCGAGGGACTCAATGTCTATATGAGGCAGAAATACATCTCCGGATACCTGATGCAGTCGGGCGGGATGCTCTACAATAACTTTGGCATCAAGGATAAGCCCAATCACCGCATCGGATATATCCGCTACAATAGCTTCTCATCCCCCCTTGGGAGTATGGACTTCATCCTGAGATACCTCGATAATACCGAGGGGATCATACTGGATGTGAGGGGGAATGGTGGCGGTCTCGTCAGCAATGCATCCGACCTGGCGGGATACTTCTACGACGAGAGGACTCTCGTAGGATACACCACGCACAAGACCGGCCCCGGGAGAGAGAGTTTCTCTAAGCTCAAGGAGGTCTACGTCACTCCCGCCGAGGGACGACGCTGGACCGAGAAGCCCCTCGTGATCCTCCAGGACCGGGGCTGCTACAGCGCGACGAACGACTTCCTCGTCAAGGTCTCCCATGCCCCCAACGTCTACCGCGTCGGTCTCCCCTCCGGAGGAGGCGGCGGTATGCCGGCCACATCGGAGCTGCCTAATGGCTGGCGCGTACGCTACTCCGCCGTCAAGAGCCTCGACGTGGATAAGAAATCCATCGAGGGCGGTATCGCTCCGGATCTGGAGGTGGCGAATGAGACCTTTGACCAAAACCCGAAGGCGCCGGATCGGATCCTCAGCGAGGGGATCCTCTACATCCTCACCCACTCCAAGGAGAGTAAAGATAAGACAGAATGAGCAATCAAGATAAGAATCCATTAGAACTGGAGGAGCGGATCATCGCCGCACTCCGTACCGTATACGACCCCGAGATCCCGGTCAATGTCTACGATCTGGGGCTGATCTACGACGTCGATGTCGATCACGACACCGGGGTCGTAGATATCACCATGACGCTTACATCCCCGAATTGCCCCGTGAGCGACTTCCTCTGCGAGGATCTGGAGATGAAGGTGAAGGCGGTCAAGGGGATCAAGAAGGTGAATATAGAGATCACTTTTGAGCCCCAGTGGGATCAGTCCATGCTGAGCGACGAGGCGAAGCTGGAGCTGGGTATGATGTAATCCCTACCATGACCGCCCGCACCAAGACCTACTTCGCCTCAGACCTCCATCTCGGATCGCCCTACCACGACGATCCGAGAGCAGCGGAGCGACGCTTTGTCCGTTGGCTACACAGCATCGAGCCTGAGGCGAAGCGACTCATACTGGTGGGCGATATATTTGACTACTGGTATGAGTACAGGCAGGTGGTGCCACGGGGATTTACCCGGACGATAGGGCTACTGGGTGAGATGGCTGACGAGGGAGTGGAGATCCACTTCTTCACCGGCAATCACGACATCTGGATCTCCGACTACCTCCCCACGGAGATCGGCTGCACGCTCCACCGGGAGGCAGCAACGATGGATCTGGAGGGACACCGATTCTTCATCGCTCACGGCGACGAGTACGCACCGAGCAGGGCATACGCAATCACGCGGGCGATCTTTCACTCTCGGGTGTGCCAGTTCCTCTACGGACTCCTACCGGCATGGCTGACGATCCCCTTTGCTCAGCGATGGGCGCGAAGGAGCCGAGAGCGAGGACTTAAGAAGAGCCGACAGCTCCCGCAGCCGGAGATCGGGGAGGAGTACCTCGTCCGACACGCAGAGGCGGAGGCGCTTCGACTGGGAGCAGAGGCACTCGAATTCTACATCTTCGGACACCGTCACCGTCTGGCAGATCACCCCGTGGGCGACCACAGCCGGGTGATCCTCCTCGGGGACTGGATCACCTATCACAGCTACGCCGTCTGGGACGGCACGTCACTGACACTCTCGAGATACGACTCATGATCAACCGCGTACACTACACCGCTCACTCCAGGATGGCAGACCTCCTGAGCGAGCACTACAACATCTTCTCCCTCATCTCTCGCCTCGGGATCCCCCTCGGGATGGGCGACCACACGATCCGCGAGGTATGCGAGGCCAATGGCGTGGACACGGACACCTTTATGTACCTGGTTCACTTCGACCTCTACCCCGATCTGCGAGAGGCGCTGACGCCGGACCTGGAGACGATCGACGTAGCGCAGATCATCTCCTTCCTCCGCGCCAGCCACCGCTATTTCTTAGAGGTCAGGCTGCCCGATATAGGCGAAGCGCTCGACGTGGCTCTCGAGGGAGCTCCGCACGACATCCGGGTAGTGGTGAAGCACTACTTCGCCGATTACTGCAAGGAGGTACGCAATCACATGCACTACGAGGACGAGGTGGTCTTCCCCTACGCCGAGGGACTACTCCGTGGTGAGGAGGGGAAGGGAGACTACAGCATCACCAACTTCGAGCGACACCACGACCAGGTGGAGCTCAAGATGCATGAGCTCAAGAATCTCTTCCTCAAGTACTACACCTGGGAAGCGAATCTCAAGCTCTACAACGTCCTCCACGACCTCTATGCCTGCGGCGAGGAATTGCTCAACCACAATGACATAGAGAATCAGATCTTCATCCCCTGCATCAAGGCTCTTGAGAAGAGCTCCTCACGATGAAAGCCAATCTACTCATAACGCTCTCCGACAGACGCACCCAGGAGACGCTGGCTGACCTGATCGATCGGGAAAAAGGGGCTGAAGTGACAGTGCATACCCTAAGGGACCCCTTTACTCTCCTCCAGACGGTGAAGAGCCTCCGTCCGGACATCGTCATCGCCTCCTGCAATGTCTGCAGCCCACCGATGATCGAGACGATCCGGACCATTGCCGACCTGCCCAAGGCGCGCTTCATACTCTACTGCGAGACCATCACCGACGAGCTTCTGGCGGAGCGGTGCGAGGGGCACCTGTCTTCCGAGGAGAGCGACAAGGAGGTAATCGACCTGATCACCTCGCTCCTCACTGCCGACGAGCGAGAGGAGGTACCCGAGGAACTGACTCCTCGCGAGCGGGACATCATCATCGGGGTCGTCAAGGGGATGACAAATAAGGAGATCGCCGACGAGCTCTTCATCTCACCCAATACCGTCACCACGCACCGGCGCAACATCGTCAAGAAGCTCGACATCCACTCCGCCTCCGGCCTCACCGTCTATGCGATCATGAATAAGCTGGTGAGCCTGCAGGACATAGAGATCTGACCGATGGCAGGGATCTACGTCCACATCCCATTCTGCAAGACGAAGTGTCCCTACTGCGACTTCTACTCCGTCACCACGCTCCACCCACTCGAGGACTACCTGAGAGCGCTCTCCACCGAGATCAGCCTGCGATCCTATGAACTGGCGGGAGAGTCTGTGGAGACCGTCTACTTCGGCGGCGGCACCCCCTCCCTGCTCAGCGGGCGAGCCATAGGCGACATCCTTCGCCTCCTCCGACGCTCCTTCGACATCACCGAGGGAGCGGAGATCACCCTTGAGTGCAATCCCGGAGACCTCACCACCATGGATCTGGACGAAGTGATCACTCGAGGGGTCAGTCGCTTCAGCATTGGTGCACAGACCTTTGACCCAGGTCTGCTCCGCTTCCTCCAGAGACGCCATACCGGGGAGGAGACCCGGGAGCTCGTCCGAGAGCTCCACCGACGGGGGATAAGAAACATCTCTCTCGACCTGATCTACGGCATCCCCGGCTCCTCCGACGAGACCCTAAGGGCAGACCTGGACGTACTGATCGCCCTTGAGCCGACCCACATCTCCGCCTACCACCTGATCTACGAGGAGGGGACCCCGCTCCACTACCGACTACAGCAAGGGAAGATTAGAGCACTGGACGAGGAGGAGAGCCTGCGACAGTCCCACTATGTCGCTGAGCGACTGAGGTCGGCCGGGTATGAGCACTACGAGATCTCAGCCTTTGCGCTACCCGGCTACCGCTCCCGGCACAATAGCTCCTACTGGCACGGCATCCCCTACATAGGGCTCGGCCCGGGCGCACACAGCTACATCCATCCCTGGCGATCTTACAACCCAAGCAACGTGACGCTCTACAATCACCAGCTCCTCCGCCCCACCCCCTTCCTCAGTCGCAACTACGAGCGCATCACCCCCGAGATGGCTCTCGAGGAGTACGTCCTGACCCGCCTCCGCACCTGCGAAGGGCTCTTGCTGAGTGAGATGGAGCATCTCTTCTCACCAGAGGTTAGGGAAAAGGTTCTACAGAGGGCTCAGCCCTACATCACATCGAGCGACCTGCTCCTCGAGGGAGATCGACTACGTCTCTCCCTCGGCGGCATCGACATCTCCGATGCCATTATCCTTGACTTGATCTAAAGGTCTCGCAGCTGGATCGCCTCCTCCTCGATCTGTCCGAAGATAAAGGCGGGCGGGTCGATCAGGTAAAGTCGCTCCGTGGCACGCGTCACCGCGGTGTAGAACCAGCGGAGAAATGATATGTCGATCATCTCCGGCGTCAGGTACCCGAAGCTCACAAAGACCTCGCGCCACTGACCACCCTGAGCCTTATTGCAGGTCATGGCGTAGGCATACTTGATCTGCAGGGCATTGAGGTAGGGATTTTTCCGCATCTCCGCATAGAGCTGACGGCGCGACTGCACCCCGGGGTAGTCGAGGGCAACATTGTCGAAGAGCAGCTGCCGCTGCTCCCCCGTCAGGGCAGAGGTCCCGCTGTAGAGGCTCTCTAAGAGGATCTTCGCCGAGACAAAGCCCCCCTCGCCGTCTATCAGCTCCGCATCCCTGAAGGTAAAGCCATACAGCTCCGCCGTATGACGCGCATCCCGGACCTCCAGTATCTCACCATTGGCAATGAAGCCCCCGGTCTGCTTGCCCGAACTATCGACCGGTGTGTAGAAGTAATTATTCCGCACCACCATCAGCCGCTCGCCAGGCACTACCTCCTCCTCGTAGCCGAGAGTGCGGTGGCGGATCCCCTGATTGTAGGACTCAGCCTCGCGATTGGACCGCGTGATCAGCACCGTCTCCTCCTGCCCCACCCTGCGGTAGGACTCCTCCATCAGCTCCGGCAGGTCATAGCCTGAGATGATCCTCACCTCCCCACCCCGCCGAGGGGTCTCCAGCAGCGGCTCGCTCCATGGCTTTCCCTGCTGCAGGTCGGCGATCCGCTGTCTCAGGTCGTAGCTCGTCAGGACGATCTCTCCGGCACTCTCCTGCCGCACAATATCGGTCAGCGTCTCCTCGTAGAGGTAGGAGCAGTAGCCCCGCAGATAGTCCGGCGAGAGTGCGGGACTCTGCGGCGTACCGACCGGCGGCAGCTGTGCATCATCGCCGATGAGGACGATCCGACTATACGGCACCGAGTGACAGAAGTCCATCAGATCATCCAACAGCCGCCCACTCCCGAAGGTGTCATTCCCCTCGCTCTGATTGCTGATCATCGACGCCTCGTCGACCACAAAGACAGTCCCCTGCTGCCCCGCATTGTATCCCAGATCGTAGGTAAAGGCCCCTCCAGCACCGACTCGCTGACGGTAGATCGTCCGATGGATCGTGTAGGCCGGCATGCCGCAGTAGGCGCTCAGCACCTTAGCGGCACGACCCGTCGGTGCCAGCAGCCTCACCGGCACGCCCATGGAGACCAGCATACGGGTCCAGGCGCCGACGAGGCTACTCTTACCAGTACCGGCATAGCCCCGGAGGAGGAAGAGTGAGTCCTCCTCTCCATGGCGTAGGAAGTGGTCCAGCTTATCGATCACCCGAGCCTGCGACGGCGTGGGCGTAAAGGGGAAGAAGTCAAGTATCGGTGAGCGCTCAGTCATGGCACAAATATACCGCTTAGGATGCGTCTCTCCACAGGCTCCGATCTATTACCGGTAATAGTGTCAACTAATACCGATATTAGACTTCACTAATACCGGTAATAGGATTCACTAATACCGATAATAGATTTCACCCTCTCTCGGACGCCTGCGAAGCCCCCTCAGAAGTGGTACTCCGCCGAGAGAAGGAGAGCACGAGGACGGGTACGGATCCGGCCGGCAAAATAATTGATCCTGTGATTGTCTCGTAGAGGTCTGATCTGCATACATAATGTAAGCGAATGTGAACAATTATACATCAAAGCGGTAACTATAGCGGATCAGTGGTTGACGCACTCAAGTGATACAGAAATCATTCGACTCATCGTGAAGAGTGGGGAACGAAGCACCCCGACAGGGGTGCCCGCTTTTTAGCCACGCGGTCGAGGGGCGTAGCCCCGATGACCCGTGGATCAGGCATCGCAAGCGATCCCGCGACCCCGCTAGGGTGTCGCACTGATAGACTGACTGATATGTGCGACACCCTGGCGGGGTCGTATACCTTGAATGCGTCGTCGTTTCCCGGGGTCTTCGGCACTTCGTGCCTCGACACCCGGTCTAAAAAGCGATGATCCCTCCGGGGCTTCGCCCCTGCGGGATCAATAGACGGCAGCAGGGGAGGGATCATTCGACGGGATTTCACAGCGAAAGGGTTATCTCTTCATTACTTTAAAGCTCAATTGCGTCATCCCAGGTAGATCTGCAGACCGTGGGTGACGCACTCAAGCTTTACCGCTATGAAGCGGGG
>NZ_AQWR01000053.1 GCF_000375645.1 Porphyromonas bennonis DSM 23058 = JCM 16335
CGATGATCCCTCCGGGGCTTCGCCCCTGCGGGATCGGCAGGCGAGAGGCTCCCCTCTACGGGATCGTCCTGCGGGAGCATTGATGAGGTTCACCCGGGGATTAACCAATACTGAATCGCAGGCAGGAGCACGGGCAGCGAGGCACCCCGACAGGGGTGCCCGCTTTTTAGACCCGGGTCGAGGGGCGTAGCCCCGACGACCCGGGGGTCAGGCGTTGCTAGCGATCCCGCGACCCCGCNAGGGTGTCGCACTGATTGACTGACTGGTATGTGCGACACCCTGGCGGGGTCGCATATCTTTCCCAAAGTCTTCTTTCCCGGGGTCTTCGGCACTTCGTGCCTCGACACCCGGTCTAAAAAGCGATGATCCCTCCGGGGCTTCGCCCCTGCGGGATCCGCAGACGGTAGCAGCAGGACCGGGATCAGTCGACAGGATTGCACGGCGACAGGGATTATCACTTCATTGCGTTAAGGCTCAAATGCGTCACCCCTGAAAGCTTAGCTTTACAAAAAGTGTCTACCACGCAGTACGAGCAAGGGCGCCAGGACCTCCCCTCGGACTACTATCGGGTTTAGGCGAATCTAATACCGGTATTAGTATTCACTATTATCGGTATTAGTTTTGTCTAAACCCGGTAATAGATTTGGCGTAAAGTTGTCTGCTGGTACCCAGGGTGTTTCGGCTTGTGTCAGGTACTCGGGGTACGAATCACTCGACGCCGGTCTCCTTGGGGTACTTACGCAGCAGCTCGGTCAGCCGCGCCTCATCACCCTTGGGAGCGATGAAGAGCAGATCGGGTGTGTCGACGATGAGGAAGTCCTCCAGACCATTGACCACCACCTTCTTCCGCGGCGTGGTCTCACGGACGAAGGTGCCCTCGCTCTCATCGAGGAAGAGGGTCTGTGGCTCACTGCGCTCACCCTTGTGCTCACTCATATAGCGCTCGAGACCGGACCAGGTGCCTATGTCGTCCCAGCCGAAGCTGCCGGGGAGGACGACGACATTGTCCGCCCGCTCCAGCACGCCGTAGTCGATCGAGATCGACGGACAGCTGCGGTAGGCATCGGCGGCATCCTCTGCCTCGCCGGGCTCACCATAGGTCTCTATCTCGGCGAAGTGGACTGCCACGTCGGGGAGGTACTTCTCCAGCGCATTGATGATGTCGATCGCCTTCCAGACGAAGATCCCCGCATTCCAGAGGTGATTGCCTCTGGCGAGCAGTCGCTCAGCCTCCTCCAGATCGGGCTTTTCCTTAAATCGTGACACACGATAGACCCCCTCCTGATCGGGCTCACCGGCGAGCTCGATGTAGCCATAGCCGGTCGCAGGATAGGTAGGCTCGATGCCGATCGTCATGAGGACGTCGTGCTCCGCCACGTAGGTGATCGCCTGATGCAGTACCCTCTGGTAGGCGACTGCGTCATCGATGTGGTGGTCCGACGGACAGACCACCATGATCGCCTCGGGATCCTCGGCGTAGATCCGGTAGGCGGCATAGGCGATGCAGGGGGCGGTATTGCGCCCCACCGGCTCCGTCAGCACCTGAGAGGGATGGAGGTAGGGCAGCTGCCGCAGCACCTCGTCCTGGTAGAGCTGTCCGGTCACCACGTAGAAGTGGCTCGCCGGTGCGACAGCCTCTAAGCGGAAGGCTGTGGAGCGGATCATCGTGCGCCCCTCATCGAGGATGTCGAGGAATTGCTTGGGCTGCTCGCGACGGCTCATCGGCCAGAAGCGCGATCCGACACCACCAGCCATCAGCACCCCGTAGGTGTGCGTGTGTACCATATCAATCATAGTCAGGGACGAGGAAAGTCACGAAATATCGATGCGCTGTCTCGAGGGACTGTCACCCTCGCCCAGGCATCGGGGACGTAGGTCCAGGAAGAGATGACGCGTGGAGTATAGGGATTGTGTCGCTCGAAGAAGTCGATCAGGTAGTACCTCAGATCACGATCGGTGGTGCGGACCACCCGACCGGGGAGGTCCTGCTTGGGGATACCTGCACCGCTCGTGAGGAGTCCTCCACCGCCCTGAGCTCGGTACGAGCTCATCACCACCAGATACTCCTCATCGGGATCGAAGGGTCTCCCCTTCCCTACCCCAGTAATCTCGATACGGTCTCCGGAGGGACGGGTCACATCGACGAGGTAACTGATGCCGGCGGCGGTGTCGAAGTTGAAGGAGGGACCCTCCAGCGGTAGATAAGGTCCGCCTCTCTTCGACTCATCGATCCGATAGAGCGGATCCTCGGGCGAACTCATCGTCCGGATGATCCGGTCGTAGCTCTCCTCGAGGTGAGCCTTTAGCTCAGACCCTCGGAGTCGCATCAGGTAGGCGTAATTCTCGTACTTATAGAGGTTGAAGAGGTCCGCCATACGGATCGGACCGGCAGGGATGACAAGGTTCTCCACCAGCGGGGCGGTGAGGGAGACCTCCGCCTCAGGGAATATCTCCAACTGGAGCCGGTGTATCAGGTCGGTGAAGGGTGCGGGGCGGAAGAAAACACTCCGGGAGTCCATCGGGGCAGTAAGCTGTCCCACCGGCTGCGCTGCGAAGTCCCGCACCTGCTGCTCTGAGGAAGCGAAGTGCTCCATGAAGTCGCCGTCCGGCTCGTAGGCGGAGAGGTCGATCAGCTCGGGCGCTACCCGCACGACCGGCTTACCACTTCCGCTCACCCCGAGAGAGATCTCGCAGTGAGAGAGCAGCCGTCCGTCCGCTCCCGCATCGAGGATATAGGTGTATCCGCCCGCCTCGCGAGGGATTGAGTCGAGTGCTGCCTGATGGTCGTGAGCGCAGAGGACGATATCCGCCTCCGGGATCGCCTTGGCGAGGTCATAGCCAACATTAGCAGCCATAGGTCGAGGATCCCCCTCCTTCTTCCCCGGACCGCTGTGCATGAGGCAGATCAGGAGATCCGGCTTCTGGCTCAGGATCTCAGGCAGGTAGGCCCGAGCGGTCTCTACTTGGTCTCTAAACTCGAGCCCGCTCCAGAGATGGGGCGGGAGGTTGTCGGTGAGGGTCGGCATGGTAAGCCCGAGGATGGCGATCTTCTTTCCCTCTTTCTCCACCACCACATAGGGCTTGAAGTAGGGCTTACCGGTAGCGGTGTCCACCACATTGGCTCCGAGGACGGGGAAGTCCGCCTCTCGCACAAAGCGGTCGTAGACGCCATGCCCGGTCTCGATGTCGTGGTTGCCGACCGTCATCGCATCGTAGCCGAGGTAGTTATACATCTCGGCCACCGCATGAGGTGATAAAGTATCGACCACATTGAAGTAATAAGTGAGTGGCTGCCCCTGCAGGAGATCCCCTGCATCGAGGAGCAGCACCGGTCGCACCTCGGGTTGTTCGCGATAGGAGCGGACGACCGTAGCCACACGAGCCACACCGCCACCGGTATCGGCACCCTCGAGTATGCTCTCCGGGAAGAGCGATCCATGTACGTCGCCGGTCGCAAAGAGGTCAATCGTCACCACCTCGCTCCGCTCCCGACAGCCGACGAGGCTCAGGGAGAGAAGGAGGGTGAAGAGAAGAGTAAGTCGCTTCATATACAGTCTATTATGCTTCCGCCACCTCATCCTGCCACTCCACATAGGGGTGGCGGGCAAGGGATCCATTAGTATACCGCTTATCGTCGGTCACCTCACGACCGATCCACTCCGGCAGAGGGAGCGAAGTCTCCAGGGAGGGAAGCTCTACCTCGGCGACGATGAGCCCCTCATTCTCCTCCTCAAAGAAGTCCACCTCCCACTTCCTCTCCCGCACCTCGATCACGTGCCGCTGCTTGACGATGGGGGTGGTCGATGCCACCGACATCATCTCCAGCGCCTCCTCGATGGGGATCTCATACTCATACTCCGTCCTGACGGAGAGGGTCTCCTCGTGTGCGATCTTGATCCCGAGGATCGCACGCTCCTCGTCGATGATGCGGACCCGAACTACCAGCGCATCGTCCGACACGAGGTAGCACTGGCGGATATTCTCCACATGATCTGAGGAGGGCAGCGTCATACCGGGACGCAGGAGAAACTTTCGCTCTATCTCAAGTGCCATATGTATTCTGTCTGTACGTGAATTAAGGGGGAGCTTATCTTACCTTGACCTGCGTCGCTCCAAATCCATACTCCGCAAAGGAGGCATCCTGCGTGGAGCTGCGCGGGTACTCCCTCGAGATCAGGTCGAGAACCGCCTTGCGGAGTACCCCCTCACCCTTGCCGTGGATCAGGATCACGGTCGTGCCCTTGAGCTTGGGCTGGCGATACTTCTCCATCACTTGCCGCACGTAGTCCAGCTGGTAGTCGAGGATATCTTTGGGCGACATTCCGGCGGTCGTCTCGATGATGTTGTCGATATGGAGGTCGACCACTACCGGTTCCTCCTTGGAGATCGGTCGCTTCTCCTGTGTCCGGGGACGAGGGGCGTCGGCACGCTTCTTCTTTGCGATCATCGCCTCCGCCAGCTTCTCTCCGTCCACCTTGTTTCTCCTGTAGGGCTTATCATCCTTCACTGCATGGTAGACGATCGCGCCGTCATCAAAGAATTCGTTAGAGACAAATGCGCCCTCGCGGAAGAACTTTGTCCCATCCACCTTCAGCTCCACCACCATCGGCTCGCGCGGAGTGTAGAGCGTCCCTCGCTTCATCGGCACCAGCGCCAGCTGTACGTGGGCTCGATCATTGACCTCCGACGGCAGGAAGCTCTCGAGGAACTCGGAGCTGTCGAAGGGTACCACCCCCTCGTAGCGAACCTCCTGCAGCGCCCCACGACCGGAGGTGTAGAGGACGAGGAGGTCGAAGTTGGAGTCATTGACGAGATAGGTCTCAAAGGGCGACGTCCCCAGCTGCTCCGGATCCTCGGGAAGGAAGCAGAGGTAGGCGTTGATCCGGTCGTGGTCGCTGTCCACCGGGCGCTTACGATGATCCTCCGCCGGCAGTGCAGGCTCCTGCACCGACCGTGGGGCGACCGTCTCCCGGGTATGCGTAGGGACAACCGGCTTAGGAGCGATCGTGCTCCCCTCGGTTACCGGGACCACATCGCTCGCACGGGTCGGCAGCTCAAATCCCGACTCATCCCGCACATAGATCACTCCCTCCCGACTGACACGGGTCACCTCGCCGCCTCCTGTCGCATCGAGGAAGCGCACACGGTCACCCACCTTTATCGTTGTACTCATACTTGATTTCTCTGCTGTTGCTTCACAAATGTACCCATTTTTCCCTCCGCACGGTTCACTCACATTGATGTACCTTTGCGGGTAGAGGGAAAAGGTCAACCAAAGCAAAGAATCGAAATGGACGACAAAACAAGAGAGAGAATAGAGCGGATCCGGGAGATGGAGGAGTGCCTCAGTCGCTGCGTGGAAGCCTCCGACCGGCTCTCCGCCGCCTGCAGGCAGTGGAAAGAGATCGCCGAGGAATCCCGCACCCTGGAGCAGTACTACCTGTGGGGCGAATGGAGGGAAGACTACGAGGCGGACGAGAGGGGCGAGCTCCCCGACGACCTCATCCGCGGTGTCCTCTCCGAGGATGCGGTGTATGACTACATCAGCGACAGGCAGGAGCTCGCCAAGGAGCTCCTCCGCACCGCACTTGCTGCGCTGGAGTCATAGCCTACTCTCGGACCGGGATCAGAAGTAGTGCTCCTCCCGCACCATCTCCACAGCACGGCGGATGGAGCGGAGACCGAAGTCTGCCGGCACGATCTCACGTATCGGGACGATGAGCAGCTTGGCGACATCGTCTCCCGCTTGGTCCACGTAGGGCACAAGGGACTCCACCTTGAGGTGATAGAAGAGGTCCAGCGTGTGGAGCGTCATCCCGGAGTAGAGGTATAGATTGGGGAGAGAGAAGAGGTACTTAGGTGGTCTGTGGATCCCTCCACGGAGACCGCCAAAGGCGTCGATACCGGTCTCCTCCATCAGCTCCCGCGCCATCGCCTCCTCGGCCGTCTCATCCATATCGACGAAGCCACCCGGCAGATCGTAGGTGCCGATGGCAGGCTCCTTACCACGAACGGCGACCAACATATTCTCCATCAGGTCGGTGATGAAGCAGGCACAGGCGGCTTGCGCATTGGCGTAGTACTCAAATCCACAGTCCTCGCACTTCTTCGCCTTGGCATTGACGACCCCGAAGTGAGGGCTGCCACACTTGGGACAGTGGGCAAAGAGCTCCAGAGGATGCTCAGTGACCGCCCCATCAGGAGTGGTGATTACATTTTTCTTCTCCATAATAACTTATATGACTCGCTTAGTAGGGTGTATCAATTGAGGATCAGCAGCACCAGATCCAGCAGTATCTCGTCGGGGTCGCCCTGGTCGCTGTACATACCCTTGCTCCTCGCGTCCGAGTGGCGCAGGGCATGGATGATCTCAACGACGCGGTGCGGCGTGTAGCTCTTGAGCCCGAGCATGATGTCCTTGACAAAAAAGGAGGAACTGATACCGAGGTACTTCATCACGCTCTGCTCCGTGTGGGGTCGCGGAGCATAATAAGCGGTGAGCAGATCGGCGAAGTAGCCGAAGAGCGTCGGGATGATCATCTGCACCGGCACCCGCTTGCTGTCCTCCGAGAGTGAGCGGGCGATGATGAGCGACTGTCGCCGGTCCTTACGGGCGAGGGCTCGCTTGAGATCAAAAGCGGTGTACTCCTTATTGAGTCCCGTGTAGGTGAGCACCTGCTCGGGCGTCACCTGACCCCGCACCTCCGCCGGGAGGGCCAGTGCCAGCTTCTCGAGCTCGCTATCCAGTCGGGTGACGTCGGTCCCGATATGCTCCGCCACCACCTGTACCGCCTCAGGCGTGAGGGTCAGTCCGTGCTCGAGAGCGAGGGGACGGATGTAGCCGCTGATCTGGTAGTCTCGGATCTCGGGAGACTCCACGTAGAGCCCCACCTTCTTCGTCAGGTTCTTGATCACGGTGAGGGTTCGGGTCGGCTTTTTCCCGCCCTTGAAGCAGAGCACCACGATTGATGACGGGACCGGGTGATCGGTGAGATTGCCCAGCACCTCCATCAGCGCTCCTCCCCCACCCTGCATCATCGCCTGCGCCTCCCGCACCACGGTGAGGGTATACTTCGCCATCATCGGTGCGCGACGCGCCGCCGTCAGCAGTTGCGAGGGCGACGCCGTGGTGCCGTAGAGGAGGGTGTAATTGAAGTCCTTCGCCTCCTCCGGCATATAGGCGGCCTCGATTTTTTTCTCTATCTTGTCGGTGAAGTACTCCTCCTCACCGGTGAGCAGATAGATGCGGTACGGCTCCTTGGTGGAGTCGATTGCGGTGAGGACACTCTGAGGCTCTTTGGTGTAAGGCATGGTAGTAGTGATGACTTCTGAGACAAATATACCCCTTTATGGCGGAAAGTAGAGAGAGCGACCGTCCAACGGTCTACGACCCCCTCCGGCGGAAGGAGGTGGCGCTGACCCCCGAGGAGGGAGTCAGGCAGGGGATCGTGCGCCATCTGATCGACAAGCTGGGCTACCCGCCCGAGCTGATGGGGAATGAGGTGGCGCTCCGTGTCGGGAAGCTTTCCCGTCGCTGCGACACCCTCGTCGTCGCCCCCGACCAGTCGCCGCTGATGATCATCGAGTACAAGGCGCCCTCCATCCGTCTCTCAGACGCGGTGCTGGAGCAGATCTACCGGTACAACTCGGTCCTCCGGGTCCCCGTGCTGGTGATCACCAATGGTCGCTCCATCTACGCCTACCTCGTTGGCTACGACGGCGAGGAGACCCGCCTCCTCTCCCGCCTCCCCTCCTACCCCGAGCTCCTCACCCTCACGAGGAGAGACTCCCCCTGAGCTGTCGGAGGCGAAGGAGGTGGTCCGATGCGACTACATGAATCCCTGCGAGATCCAGACCTTCCCCATAGCCGGTCGCGAGGTCTTCATTTACATACGCCGCCGGAGATGGAAGGAGCCAACAAATACTGCCAGAAACACCGACTTCTTTCTCTACCGCATCGCCCTCCATTTCTCCTAAATCCCTCATATCAAAATGCGAATTAGCCTAGCCCCTTCCTGATGGGAGGATCCGTGTCAGCTCAGAGCCGATAGGTAAGGGCAAGAGCTGCATCCGTGGTGCGAGAGCCACCGATTGTTAGAGCGACTCGACCGTGGAGTGCGACGTGCGCTCCGACCCGCCACCTCACACGACCCGACAGCTGCACTCCCTGCCCGCGGAGCATCGATCCGCCATAGAGGTACGGCATCCAGGGGAGACTGCTCAGGATCATCTGCCCCTTCGCCAGTCGGTAGAGCCTCAGATCGCCCTCGGCAAGGAGTGACTTCTGATCATCGTACCGGATCCTTCCCCTCACCGATCCGCCCACTCCCTCTCCCTCGGTGTGGAGCAGCTGTACCTCCTCTCTGCCGGACCACTTCGCCCCATGCTGTCTGTCGTTGCTGTACCGAAGCGATAGCCGCTGCGGTCTCTCCGGCACGCTCAGCCAGCGGAGCGTCAGGAGGGTGGAGCCATGGTAGCTGCTCTTCCCCAGTCGGGCGAGGAGCATCGTCCCGGCAGGAGAGCCTCCGTCCGTGCGGCGAAATCGATCCGCCACCACCGTCCCACTGACGTACCGCGCCACCTCGCCGCTCCACTGCAGGCGGTAGCCCCACTCGTCCCGCCCTGAGGAGTAGTGACCATCACCGGATCCGTAGGGGGAGTAGCGTCCCTTGCCGAAGTAGCGCCCCGAGACCGTCAGCGCCCCCACCATCTCATCCAGGTAGGACAGACTCCCCTCGGCAGCCCTTCGCTCCCCCGGCGCCAGCGTCACCTCTCCTGAGGCGATCACCCTCTCTCCCATCCGGTAACCATCCACAGATGCCTCCCGCAAGACCATCGCATCGGGATAGCGAAGGGGCGGCAGGAGTGGGCGCCCATCGTTTGTCCGGTGCCTGTAGGTCACTCCCGTCATGCCGATGTGACCACTCTCACTATCGTAGGAGAGATAGCCCCCGACCATCTCCCGCCGAGCCGTATGACGGTGACGGAGAGAGAAGGGGTCCCTATGGAGTCCAGTCTTGTAGAGCGTCGCGATCCTCTGCCCCTCGATCCGCGCATCTATCGGCTCGTACCCGCCGAAGAGAACCACCTCCACCGACCCCAGCCTCCGCTCCAGCGCAAGCCCCCGCAGGTAGTCATACTCTCTCGCCGACCGGTGTGGTCGCAGGTCCAGCGTCACCCGGTCCGGTATGCCCGTGCCGTAGATCGAGGAGGAGAAGATGGAGCGCCCCTGTCCCATCAGCAGCCCGCGCCCCGTGGTGAGGCGGAGGTCACCGAGGAGAATGCTCGTCCGGCTGTCTCGGTACCGAAGCGTCCCGCTGAGGTGGTCCATCCATCCCTCGCGTGCCGGGCGGAAGGGCTCTCCCCGGTCCGTCTCCCCCACCAGAGCCCAGTCGAGATGCTTCCCGTTGTCTCCCACCGAGCGGATCAGCAGCGAGGCGGACCCCTCTCTGTAGAGCGAAGCTACCGCATACTCTCGCCTTGGTCTCGGAGGTCGGTCGTCCGTTTCACCCACTGTGAGGTAGGGGTAGAGCAGGGATAGGAGACGAAGCTCGGCACCCTGCACCTCCTTGAGGTCATAGACCGACTCCAGCCGTCCACTCTGTGAGCGGTAGAGGAGGAAGTTTCGGATAAAGAATGGATCCAAGAGCGGGACACGAGCCAGCTCATCCGCCGTGGCGGTATTGAGGTCCAGCGGATGAAGCTCCAGCCGCTCCAGTTCCTCAGCCGCCCTCTGCCGCGCCTCCTCGTCCTCGATGAGCGCCAGGATCGCCTCCGACGAGAGACTCTCCTGCGCGACGACCCGCACGCCAAGACCGATCATCCCGACCAGCAGGAGGAGTCGAAGGACTCTACCGGTGCTGCTCCTCACTGCCCTCGTCGTCATCGAAGAGAGAGGGGCGGTGCTTCGTCGCATCGCCCACGATCCGCTCCATGACGCATCGCCGCACAAAGTCGGACCTCGACCGACCGGGATGGCGTCTGAGATACCGCTCGATGATCTCCATCTGGCTCTCGGAGAAGAGCACCGTCACCCGCACCGTATGTGGCTCCTGCCGGATCCTCTCTCCCCTCCGTCTCGATCGTCTCATGCCGTGGACTCTTGTCTCTCGCTGGTAGTCTGTGATAGGAAGCCGGACCGGTACGGGTCGGGAGCGAGGTGCCCTCCGTCGTGCCTCACCCCGTGGGGGCAAGCGCCAAGCAGTCTCTGGCTGTCGCATCCGGTCATGGCTTATTATCCTTAGTAGGTGGTAAATGTACCTCTTTTTACCAAAAGGCCGACCGCCTCGACCAGCCGCCCCCGGAGTGACTCGTAACAGACTGGTAACCAGAGCCGATAAGCTTTAGCGCTCTGAGGGATTTCTTTTACCGATAATAGTTGCGACTAATACCGGTATTAGTTTCTCCTATTACCGGTACTAGATTTCAGCCACCTCGATGGCTCTATCGGACGAGTCGGACAAGTCGGTCGAGTCGAACAAGTCGGACGACTATGATGATGCACTGTCCTATAGGATAGGACCGCCAGTCGTTGCGATGGTAGGGGTGACGCATTTGAGCATTGGGGTAATCATATACCTAGAGGGCTTATCCGTGAGGCACCCGAAGGGT
>NZ_AQWR01000054.1 GCF_000375645.1 Porphyromonas bennonis DSM 23058 = JCM 16335
AAATGGTCTTTCGCCGAAAAAGCGGTGCTTTTTCGGCAGGGACTTTGTAGAACCCCCCAGATGCAAGGAACTGAGAGTGAGGGCGAAGGGAGTGTGCTTACGCACATGACCAAGCCCGAATCTCGAAAGTGACGACGCAGATGGGGTGTTATGCAAAGGTCTCATAGAGAGAGGGTGCAGCCTGACAGGTCAGACTGCACCCTCGATAGTTCTCGGGATGGGGGGCGATCAGTACTTCTCGTCCTTCGCCATCTCCGACTCGTTGATCTTGTGGAAGTCCATCTTGCGCCACACGTAGATGATGTAGCCGAGGACAAAGGGGATCAGGAAGGAGACGTACATCATCGTATTGAGGGTGTACTGCGAGGAGGAGGAGTTGCGGATCGTCAGCGAGCTCTGCAGGTCCCCGAAGGAGGGGTAGTAGGAGGTGTTATTCCACCCGGCGAGGAGGAAGAGCACCGTCACCGTCACCACGACACCGATGCCGTGGTACCAGATACCCTTGGTGGAGTCTTTCTTGAAGACCGTCACGCCGATGCCGTAGAGCACTAAGACGACGCCGATGAGGAGGGCGATGAGGAGGGCAGGCTGCTGGATCAGGTTGTGCCAGTACTTATACGGCTCCATGTAGACCTCCGACGTCTGCGGATCGACGGCAAAGCCCTTGCCGAGGAGGACGTAGATGAGGAAGGCGAGGAAGGTGACGAGGAAGCAGATCGCATTGGCGGGGACACGCTTCCGAGCGACACGTCTCACCTCCGGGTCGGTGATGTTATTGATGAAGTAGAGGAGTGCGGTGACGCGGGTGAGGAAGAAGACGGCGAGACCGAAGACAAGGTTCATCGGGTTGAGCACCGCCTCGAGGCCGCGCAGCTGCACGGGACCGACGCCGGGCACATCGTACGGGAGCCAGGTGGAGACGTTTTGGCTGCCACCGTCGAGGTTGGTGAGCGCCTCAGGATTGACGCTGAAGTTGGCTCCGGTGAAGAAGGTAGCCACCGCCGTTCCGATCAGGATCGGGGCGAGGATACCATTGAGGAGCAGAGCGACCTGGTAGGTCTTGGAGCCCCACACATTTCCCTGCTTATGCTGATACTCATAGGAGACCGCCTGCATCACGAAGAGGAGCAGGATCAGCATCCAGACCCAGTAGGCACCGGGGAAGGAGGTGGAGTAGAAGAGGGGGAAGGAGGCGAAGAAGGCGCCACCAAAGGTGACAAGGGTGGTGAAGGTGAGGTCCCACTTGCGGCCGGTCGAGTTGACCAGCATGCGGCGGTACTTCGGGTCCTTACCGAGGCTGAAGATGAGTGACTGTCCGCCCTGGACAAACATCAGGAAGACCAGCAGCCCGGCGAGGAGCGAGATGATAAACCACCAGTAGTTCTGTAAGAAATCGTATGATGCCATAATAAGTAGTGTCTCTTATCTATCTGTGGTGATACATTAGCGCTCCGATGCTGCGGGTAGCTCCTCATCGGTCCTGGGGCCCTTCTTGACCGCATGGACCATAATGCAGATATCGGCGATCAGCATAGCAGTGAAGAAGCAGACGAAGATCCAGAAGGTCACCTGTACGCTGCCGGGATTGAGATCCGAGATGGCGGCTCCTACCGGGAGCACCTCCTGGATCGCCCAGGGCTGACGACCTACCTCAGCGACGATCCATCCGCACTGAGAGCAGATGTAGACGAGTGGAATGCTGATGAGCATGACCCAGGAGAACCATCCCTGGCGCCTCATGTCGTACTCGGCGGGCTTGGTGATCGTCCTCTTGGCGAAGATGAGCCCGAGGATCGTGACGAGGAGGAAGAAGACGGAGAGGTAGACCATGATGCGGAAGGTGTAGTAGAGCATGCCTACGTTGGGCACCAGGTCGGCCTTATTCTCGATGAAGCCGTAGCCGAAGTTGACGAAGTTCTCGTCCAGCACCTGACGGTAGCCGGCAGCGGCTGCCTCGTCGCCTGCCTTCTTGGCCGCCTTATAGTCAGCAAGTGCCTGGATCGCTATCTTACCAGAGGCGATGCGGTCATCAGCGGACATGGCGATGGTGCCGTCACGCTTCGTATAGCCTCCCTCGATGATGTCTCGCATACCGGGGACGTAGGCATTGAAGTCGTTGAAGGCAAGGAAGCTCAGCACCTTGGGCATCTCGAGATTGAAGTTCCACGCTTTCTCCTCAGGAGCCAGCACGGGATGGGCATCCTTATTGGGCATACCGATGAGGGAGAGCGGGGCACCCTGCTGACCGCGCTGGAGGTTCTCCATGGCGGCTAGCTTCATCGGCTGGTACTCTGCCACCTGATTGGCGGAGAGGTGACCGGTGGCGATGGTGAGGACAGAGGCGACGATGCCGAGGGTGGAGGCGAGCTTGATGCTCTCGAGAGCAAAGCGATTGCGCTTATCCTTCAGCAGATAGTAGCCACAGATACCCATGGCGACGATAGCTCCGAGGAGCCAGCTGGAGATGACGGAGTGGAAGAACTTTGCCACAGCCATGGGATTGAGCGCCACGGCGGCGAAGTCGATCATCTCGTTGCGGACGGTGTCCGGATTGAAGTGCATGCCGGCAGGATTCTGCATCCAGCCATTGGCGACGAGGATCCACCAGGCGGAGATGGTGGCACCGAGGATCGTCATCCAGGTGGCGAAGTGGTGGAAGCGGTCGGAGACCTTGCCCCAGCCGAAGAACATCACCACGAAGAACGTCGCCTCCAGGAAGAAGGCTACGATGCCCTCGATGGCGAGCGGCGCACCAAAGATATCGCCGACGAAGTGGGAGTAATTAGACCAATTGGTCCCGAACTCAAACTCGAGGATAAGACCGGTAGCGACGCCGATGGCAAAGTTGATCCCGAAGATCTTCTGCCAAAACTTGGCCGTCTCGCGCCAGAAGTCCTCCTTCGTCCGGAGATACTTCGACTCAGCGATTGCCATCACCAAGCCCATGCCCAGCGTCAGCGGGACAAAGAGCCAGTGGTACATCGCCGTCATGGCAAACATGATCCGCGACCAGTCAACAAGTGAACTGAGTAACATAAGATAATGTGATGAGGTTTTGTATAGAAATAATATATCTGCTGCTCGGGTGGTCTACGGGATAGATCGCTCGACAAATTGCTCGACGATATAGTCCTGCTGCTCCTCAGCCGTGTCGCCCTTGGAGGCGAGGAAGTCGGGGAAGAAGAAGGCGCGCAGGATCGCAAACATGATGAAGAGCTTGATCAGGATCAGCCAGATGAGTGGCTTCCCCCAGGTCATGCCCCGGAAGCCGTCCCGGACGATCACCCACCAGCGGTGGAAGATATTTCCCCGCACGATGGTCGCTTCGCCCGACGGCTCAGGCTGTATAGTGGTAGGCTTCTTGTCGGCCATTTCGGTAGTCTATTCTGTCGTTACACTCCTTTGCGTCTGTAATATTAGCTACTCTTGTCAATAAATACAAATATTCACCCCAAAAATCACCCCCTTTTTACTGTAAAAACTGCAATTTGCACAAAAAACATCACCCCCGGATGACAAACGGGTCATCCGGGGGGGCAATGTCTCAGGGGAGTTTTCGGACAGGTGTTATGCTTGCGAGGTCTCTACTGCTGAGCGGTCGTGGAAGAGGAGCCAGAAGAGGATCCCGGCAACGAGCGCATAGCCGGCGAAGATAAACCAGCTCTCCGGGAAACCGACCCGGTCGACCACAAAGCCCGCTGCATAGGCACCGATCGTGGAGCCGAGCCCATTCGTCATCATCAGGAAGACGCCCTGAGCCGATGAGCGCAGCGCAGGCGAGGTCTGCTTGTCCACATAGAGCGAGCCGCTGATATTGAAGAAGTCAAAGGCGACCCCGTAGATGATCATTGAGAAGATCAGGAGAGCCACGCCATCGCCGGGATTGCCCCAGCCGAGGAAGGCGAAGCGCAGCACCCACGCCATGAAGCTGATCATCATCACCGCCTTGATGCCAAAGCGCTTGAGGAAGAAGGGGATCATCAGGATACAGAGCGCCTCGGAGATCTGCGAGAGGGAGATCAGCGTGCCGGAGTGCTCCACACCGAAGGTGCCGGCGTACGCGGGGTCCTCACCGAAGCCGGTGATGTAGACGTTGGCAAAGGCGTTGGTGATCTGGAGGCAGATGCCGAGGAGCACGGAGAAGAGGAAGAAGATCGCCATGTCGTGCCGCTTGAAGAGACGGAAGGCCTCCAGCCCCAGCTTCTCCAGCACTCCCTCGTCCCCGGTCCGAGGCTTGCGGATGATCCGGCTCGAGGGGAAGACAAACATCCATGCCGCGAGGGCAAAGGAGAGTCCGGCGGAGATGTAGAGCTGTGTCGCAGAGGTCTTGAAGCCGAGGTTGTCCACCACCAGCATTGCGCAGATGAAGCCCACGGTGCCGAAGACGCGGATCGGGGGGAAGTGCTTCACGGTGTCGAGCCCCGCACGGTTGAGTGCCGAGTAGGCGGTGGCATTGGTGAGCCCCAGGGTCGGCATATAGAAGCAGACGCTCAGCAGGATCAGCGTGTAGAGGGAGATGAAGTCAGTCACCTGAGCGGCGGCGATCATCAGCCCTCCGGCGATGAGGTGACAGATCGAGGTGAGCCGCTCGTCGGGGATCCACTTATCGGCGACGATGCCCATCAGTGTCGGCATAAAGATCGAGGCGATGCCCATGGTGGCAAAGAAAGCGCCGATCTGCCCGCCGGTGAAGTCGAGCGTCCCGAGGTAGACGCCGAGGGAGATCAGCCAAGCTCCCCAGACGGCGTACTCCAGGAAGTTCATCACGATCAGTTTGCCCTTAAGCGAAGAGGTAGATTGCATATAGTCGTTTTTGTATTATGGATACGAAATTGTCAGTGCGACCCGCAAGGGGTCGCGGTCCGGGCGATGATCTGTCCACAGGTCATCGCCGCTGTCGCGGCTCGACCTGTGGCTATGAAGCGTGGATCCCTAGCGGGATACGGCACCCGTCGATAAGGGTCGATCGGATCCGTCACCCATCGGGCAGGGTCTGTCGTGGCAGGCACCCCTTGTGGGTGCCCGTTTCTTAGCCACAGGTCGAGGGGCGTAGCCCCGAAGACCCGTGGATAGGTCGTTCTCCCATTCCCGACCCCTTGTGGGTCGCAGACACAGCTAAGAGTTTGATTTTCTTTCGTCATCATTTGCCCAATATAAAATTGCGAGTATTATCAGTGCGACCCGCAAGGGGTCGCGGTGCGGACGATGATCTGTCCACAGGTCATCGCCGCTGTCGCGGCTCGACCTGTGGCTATGAAGCGTGGATCCCTGGCGGGATCCTCCGGTCGGTGGTATAGGGCAATGAATGCGGGATCCGTCACCCATCGGGCAGGGTTGGTCGGGGTCGGCACCCGTCGGTAAGGGTCGGTCGGGGCAGGCACCCCTTGTGGGTGCCCGTTTCTTAGCCACAGGTCGAGGGGCGCAGCCCCGAAGACCCGTGGATAGGTCGTTAACCCATTCCCGACCCCCTGCGGGTCGCAGACACAGCTATGAGTTTGACTGTCTTTCATCATTACTTACCCCACACATAATTGCGAGCCATTCATCGTGGAATGAGAGTTTCTTATGGTGCTCCTGCTGGTTTTGTATATATCTGCAGCAGGAGTCTACACGCTCTCTGCTGATTGCCTGACAAAAATACCCCTCTTGCCATCTAAATCTCCCTCTATAGCCCATCTGCTCATTGATGAGCTTGTTCGTTGCCTTCTTTAGCTCCCTCATATAATCAGAGATTACGAGGGCAGGGCTCTGTACGTAGATGAGGAAGTGAAGGTGGTCAGGCATACCATTGATGGTCATCACGCGCACCTTATGCTTATTAGAGAAGCCTATTATGTATTGCTGTGTACGGACTCTCACATCATCACGAAGTAGAGGTTCCCTCTCCTTCGTGGAGAAAACGATGTGATAAAAAGCGGAGAAGTAGGTGTGACGGTTGCAGTCCATAACGGTATTGTCAGTGCGACCCGCAAGGGGTCGCGGTCCGGACGATGATCTGCCCACAGGTCATCGCCGCTGTCGCGGCTCGACCTGTGGCTATGAAGCGTGGATCCCTGGCGGGATCCTCCACCCATCGGTATAGGGCGATGAATGCGGGATGCGGGATCCGTCGGTAAGGGTCGATGAGGGCAGGCACCCATCGGGCAGGGTCTGTCGGGGTAGGCACCCGTCGATAAGGGTCGATCAGGGTCGGCACCCCTTGTGGGTGCCCGTTTCTTAGCCACAGGTCGAGGGGCGTAGCCCCGAAGACCCGTGGACAAGGCGACATTTTATTCCCGACCCCTTGCGGGTCGCACTGCAGGGACATCATCTCGCCTCAGTCCCGGAAGGCGGGATCCACCTTGACGGAGGTGTACTCGGACTTAAGGGCGGCGAGGGTCCTCTCCGACACCGACACGAGGGGCAGTCGGAGGACGTTGGGCGCCAGTCCCATCAGGCTGAGGAGCGCCTTGACTCCGGAGGGGTTGCCATCTACGAAGAGGAGGCGGAAGGTCTCCTTGAGGAGCCGGTGGGTGTGGAGCGCCTCCTTATCCTTCCCCTCAGCGAGCAGGTGAACCATCTCGGCAAAGGTGGCGGGGTAGGCGTTGCCGATCACGGAGATCACGCCGTCGATGCCCATAGTCATCAGGGGGAAGGTGATGGTGTCGTCACCCGAGAGGACGAAGAAGTCCTCCGGTGCACGATGCCGGACGAGATCGATCTGCCCGACGATGCCGCTCGCCTCCTTGATGCCGATGATGGCGGGGCAGTCGTTGGCAAGGCGGATGGTGGTCTCGGGGAGCATATTCACCCCGGTGCGCGAGGGGACGTTGTAGATGATGATCGGGATGGGCGACGCCTCGGCGATGGTGCGGAAGTGGCGGTAGAGCCCCTCCTGGGAGGGCTTATTGTAGAAGGGGCAGACCACCAGGGCGGCATCGATGCCGGTGACATCCATCGTGGTGAGACGGGTGATCACCTTGAGGGTGCTATTGGAGGAGACGCCGACGACGAGCGGCAGGCGGTCCTGATTGACCTCCACGAAGGTCCGGATGACCCGGTCCTGCTCCTCCTCCGTGAGCGTGGGGGTCTCGGCAGAGGTACCGAGGGCGACGAGGAAGTCCGCCTTGCCCTCTATCTGGCGGCGGATCAGCATTCGGAGGCGGTCGTAATCGACGCTCTTGGAGGTGTCATCAGTGAAGGGCGTCACCATCGCCGTCCCGAGTCCGCGGAGGTATAGGATCCTTTTGGTAAGCATAGCTATCGTACTCTAATAGATTTCTTTGAGACAAATGTAAGAGAAATATTCCTCTTCATGCCCCACCTCCGGCGCAGCCAGACTATAAGGGAAGTGGCAGACACTGCAATCTGTTACTCAATATAGGCCTCTGAGGAGAGGTCTCGGAGGTTGGTCCCTCAGGCAGATTTCTAATACCGGTATTAGTTCGAGGGCTGAGTCTCAATAGCCTGAGGAGGTCACAGATCGGCTGTCTGATTACTCCTTTTTTTGTCAGTCCATCATTCGGAGAGACTTGCCGAGGGATGCCGAGATCACCTCGGGGATCGGTGGGATATTGGATGGCATCCGGCTCCATACGTCAGACTTAGGAGAGACGGAGTGCTCCACATTGCCGAAGTCCCCTGAGGGCTTTTCTGCTTTCACCTCACTCTTGGAGAGGCTTCTCAGGGAGAGGACGTAAATGTCGCTGATGTTGACAAGTTCCTTCTCCGGTCCGTCCTTATACTTAGTAGTCAGCCCCGTAAGTGCGCGCATCGACAGAAAGTCTCGTGCCGACAGTTCCTCCCCGGGGACATAAGAGGGGAGCGTCTGGATCAGTCGCTTAATGGTAATAGTATTGGTTCTACCAAAGAGGGTCCTCGGACGACCTTTGTTCTCTCCAAGCCAGTCGATAGAGACCTGGTAGCTGCCATCCTCAGTTTTCCTGATCTCTCCCACCGGAGTACCATTTCTCCTCACCTCGCCATTATCGGTGATCGTATAGCCTTTACCGAGGGGCAAGGGTGTATTGAGCAGGAAGTTACTCAGTCCATTCTTACCCATAGAGACACTTCCGGACTCCGTCTTAGCCTGCTTGATAAACTCCTCGTCCGAGTATGCTCGGAGAGATCGGATACTGTACTTGAGCTTGTCGCCTCGACGAGGCAGGAAAAATGCCACAACCGCCTCCGTATAGTAGGTCGGGATCTCATCGATGTACTGGTAGATCCGGACGAGAGCCTCCATTTCCGTGTAGGCTGCTTTCGGATCAAGAGCGGTGACAGAGACCTCTGGTAGAGAGTACGCACTCTGGGTCATCCGTAGTGTGTCACCGGGATGGATCGAGGTCACCAGATCATCGTAGCCAATGTGGGACGCTGTGATCGAACCGGACGGATAGCTATCCGGCAGTACACTGCCTCCACGATCGGATAGCCCGATCAGGTGTCCATCTCCACCCATCAGCACAACCTCCGATATGGGGGATGACGTCACATCATCCAAGAATACTACCTGAGCTCGCCCCGAGAGGGGGGTGGCAAGGCATACGGCAATAACTGCAGAGAAAAGCCATCTTCTCATAATATCATAGCAATAAAGTGTTTATCGAATATCATACAGGCGTATAATCTACCTCAAACTGGTGCAGCACCCACGCGTAAAGATTACATGATCAGATCACTCAATAGAATTAAGGCAGTCATAGGATGTAGTAGAAGGTAGGGTCACCACCCCTGTCCTCAAAGCTACACAAAATGAGGTATTTCGCATTATGATGCACTGAGGAGATGAAAGGTAGACAGACGGATGCGTCGGGGTGGAGGTGATACACGTAGGACGTCGGGATGAGGGGGCAGACATCCATACATTGGACACAGAGCTTGCTCGAGGGGCATGGGTGACGCCTTTGAGCTTTGCAGCTATGCAAAACGCACCTCTTTTAGAGCCTCCCCGTCTGTCGCGCTATCTTATTGGAAGAGTCGGACGAACCACGGTGCACCCCAGAGGGGTGCTTCGTTCCCCACTCTTCACAATGAGTTGGATGACAGCTGAACCACCAAATGTTATCACCCCTGTATCCGATCGGAGAGGCGGAGCAGTCCTTATATATATAGGGACTATGGGGTGCCGAGGTAGTGAGCGAGGACGGCAGTCTGGCGTGGGGTGAAATTGCGCTTGGGACTGGTCCAGCCGACGAGCGAGAGTGCATGGCTCAGGAGGGGATAGGTCTTGATCGACATACGGAGCGCCCGGGAGGCACTCTGAGGATTGTAGTCGGGATAGTACTGCAGGGCTACCTGCTTGACGGGGACGATCCCGCTGAGCTCTCCTCGGAGCGGCTCCCAGGTCTCGATCTGCTTCAGCAGCAGGAGATCGGCGGGGGAGAGTGCAGGCGTCGGGCTGTGATTCTCTTTCTTCATCGTCATAGTATCAACTGTAATTGTTGCAAAGGTATATATTATTCATCCATTGCGCAAAAGTCGCCCCGATTTTCAGCTAAGAGACAGAAGGGGATCGGAAGAGACTTTCGGTCTGTGTGGGATCGTACTTTTGCATCACGATCCGGGTAACACCGACTCGGAGAGCGTACTGCAGGCGCCCATCCGTCCCGGAGATCCCCATAGGGTCGTGTACAACTTATCTAACCACTTAGCAATAAAGAATGACTTATGGCATTTATCTACAACGTCACTGAGCGAAAGAACACCATCCCTAACGCCAAGATGCCCCGCGTGGCTGTCGCCACCTCGCGCATGATGGGTGTGGTGCCGCTCCACCAGATCGCCAAGAGTATCTCCGTGCGATCGACTGTTCACCGCGCCGACGTCAATGCGGTGCTCACCGTACTCCCGGAGGTGATCATGGAGTATCTCTCCCATGGTCTGTCGGTTCGGCTGGGAGAGCTGGGATCCTTTGCGCTCCGCTTCAGGAGCAAGGCGGCTGCGTCGGTGAAGGACTTTACCTCTGATAATGTGAAGAAAGTCCACATCCGATACACCCCCAGTACCCTGATGCTCGCATCGATGGCCGAGGTGCCTGTCCGCAGCTTTGCTTCCCTGGTGGCAGAGAAGAAGGAGCAGGAGGAGCAGGAGGAGCAGGAGGAGCCGACCGTTCCGAGTGGCGAGACCGGCGGTAAGGAGACTGGCGGTAGCGAGATCAACTAAGCAGCCACTAAGCACGAGGAGCCGACACCTCGGCTGAGATGAAGGCTCCTCCGGGGATGACGAGGGTGACACTTCGTCATCTCACTATGAGAGACCTTTGCATAATACCCCATCTGCGGCGTCACTTTCGAGATTCGGGCTTGGTCATGTGCGTAAGCACACTCCCTTCGCCCTCACTCTCAGTTCCTTGCATCTGGGGTATTCTGCAAAGTCCCTGCCGAAAAAGCGGTGCTTTTTCGGCGAAAGACCATTTTGCAAAGGTCTTTATGAGGAAGACACCATCGGGTGTTTCTCCTCCTCACAGATCACACCTTTACAAACCATTTATTACCCATATCATGACACAAATCTATACGCAACCGTCTATGGTCGATAAGCTGGC
>NZ_AQWR01000055.1 GCF_000375645.1 Porphyromonas bennonis DSM 23058 = JCM 16335
CTGACAAGCATCAGATCCGTTACGGTAAAACTCAAATGCGTCAGCCCTGGCCAAATGAAAAGAGGAGACCGAAGTCTCCTCAAAATGAGTTACGTTTGCCTTTTGGATCTTCACTGTCTTAAGCCTGCTTGTCCGCTTGATACGCC
Organism: Porphyromonas bennonis DSM 23058 = JCM 16335; assembly: GCF_000375645.1. Taxonomy (GTDB): domain Bacteria; phylum Bacteroidota; class Bacteroidia; order Bacteroidales; family Porphyromonadaceae; genus Porphyromonas_A; species Porphyromonas_A bennonis. The sequence goes on from NZ_AQWR01000055.1 coordinate 147, forward strand.
TTTGTATTAGGTTTCTGTTCGTCAGGCCACGAATTCGCTATTGCTTCTTCTCTCCCAAGGGTCACCCCTTGAAACTTGCAAGTCGCTATGGGGTTCGTTGGCAACTACGCCCCGTGTGGACTTTCACCACAGATGTATGACGGAAGGGGATCAGTGCTCCTCATCCATGGCGTCGGCGTGGGTCGGCTGCACGGTGCCGGCAGGGTGCTCCACGGGCGCGTAGATACTGAGTAGCTTCAGCGGCTCACTATCGGAGGCGTTGATCACATTGTGCCAGGTGCTGAGGGGGATGATGATACCATCGCCGGGCCCCACCTCCTTTACCATAGAGAGGTTGTCCTTAGCGTCACCCATCTTTACCGTCCCCTTGCCGGCATAGACGATGAAGAATTGCTCCACATCATCGTGGCACTCCAGACCTACATCATCCCCGACCGGGATGCTCATCAGCGTCATCTGAGACTGCTTCCCGGTCCAGAGGGAGGTGCGGTAGTTGGGGTTCTGTATCGTGAATTGCTCCGCATCGAAGACCATCGGTGCGTCGTTGTGCTCCCTGATCTCGGCGCTATAGTCCGGTGCGGGGGCGGCGACCACCTCAGTCGCAGGCTCAGTGGTCTGCTCGGTGGTATTGGCTTTCTGATCGCAGGAGCTGAGTGTCACGGCACCTATGAGCGTCACTGCGCATAGAGGTAATGTTACTCTCATAATCTTTAGGTTTTATGTAGTGAAGTAGATTGCTGTCTCAGACAAAGATAACAAAATGTAGTGAGTTGATTTTTAGACCACTGAAGTCCATTGGGGCATTTCGTCCGGAGTGGTTATCTTTGTCCCGTACCACATCGACCGAAGAACTATGCCTACTTCACCAAGGCGAGGACTACTAACGGTCCTCCTCACACTCATATCACTCACAGCCATGGCGCAAGTACACATCTACCACGGAGCGTATACTTACAGCTCCGAGATACTCTTCACCTGGGACGGCAAGCACCTCTACAAGGGGCCCTACACCTACAGCTCCGAGATACTCTACACCTGGGACGGCAAGCACCTCTACAAGGGGCCCTACACCTACAGCTCCGAGATCCTCTGTACCTGGGACGGGAAGCACCCCTACCGAGGACCCTATACCTACAGCTCCGAGATACTCTTCACCTGGGACGGCAATCACCTCTACCGAGGACCCTACACCTACAGCTCCGAGATCCTCTACACCTGGGACGGCAAGCACCTCTACAGAGGACCTTACGCCTACAGCTCCGAGATACTCTTCACGCTGGAAGGTGCGGTGCCGGTGCCGGTTCTGGTCGTGGGGCTGCAGCTTTAAGCTCTTGGGCGAATTGGTTACCTTTGCCGATATGAGACAAAAGCTTATGAGATCATCCCTTCTATTCCTCGCCGCACTCCTCCTGACCTCCTGTGCTGCCACGGCTCAGGTGCGCGTGCAGCCCTATAATGTCTCCACCCTGCCGGACAATAGCGTCGTCTATGCCCTGCCGGAGACCCGCCTCTACGCCACCGTCACCTATCGGAAGGTGGTGCGGCAGCCGGGCGAGCTGGCACTCTACGCCGACCGATACCTCGGGGTACGGGAGGCGATACTGGAGCCCTCCACCTCGTATCAGCTGGTGAGTGTCGACCTCGGGAGCTACGGTACACCGAGTGACTCGCTCCGCTTTGCCGTGGAGATGCGACGCAACAGCAGTGCAGCCAATGTCTCCCTCACCGATGACGGTCGTCTCGTGGCGGTCAATGTCACCACTCCCGTCGAGCTGCCCGCCATGCCGGAGGAGAGGACGATCGAGTCGAGGCACGACAGGGACTTCGGCGACCTCAAGAGCCTACCCTCAGACTACATCCGAGCCACCACGCCCGCCAAGCGTGCCGAGATCGCAGCACAGGAGATCTACCGTCTCCGCGACAGCCGCACGGCCGTGCTCTCCGGCGAGACCGATCAGCCCTTTGCCGACGGTCAGGCACTCCGCATCGCCGTGCAGGGGCTGGATGCTGCTGAGCGAAGTCTCACCGAGCGCTTCCTCGGTACCACCGATACCACCACCTACGTCCGGCTCGTTCGTCCGATCGAGATCACTGAGGGACGTCAGGTGGCTCTTCGCTTCTCCGAGCGTGACGGGCTACTCCCGGCAGACGATCTGCGGGGTGAGCCGATCTATCTGGATCTGAAGGTGACGGAGCGTGCACCCGAGCTTACCGAGAGGGATCTGAAGAAGAAGGAGAAGCAGCTCCGCAAGGGGTTCGTCCACATCGTCCCCGGATCGGCTGAGGCTGTACTCCTCTACCGCGGCAATCGCATCGCCACCAGGAGCCTGCCGGTGGCTCAGTTCGGCACCCTGGAAGCACTCGAGGGCGGTCTCTTTACCGACAAGAAGATGGAGACCTCCGTCCGCTTCGATCCCGCCACCGGTGCGATCCTCAAGGTCGACGCACGTCCCCGCCAGTAGGTTAGTTTCTACACCGGAAGGAACAAAAAAAGGTCCTCGCAGTGTTATTAATAGCACTGCGAGGACCTTTTTTATTTGTTATTATTGAGCTGGCGGTAGAGGGACTGGAAGTAGGGGGCGGCGTAGTCGGCGGGGCGGAGGACCCGGTCGTCGCAGAGGACGACGTCGAGGTCGAGTGCCACTTCGCCACCGGGAGTGCGGATCCGCCCTGCCTCTTGCTCCAGCTCTTTCATCCGTCGAGCGAGCTCCTCCGGCTCCTCCCTGCTGTCGAGGATCAGCAGCGCATTTCGGTAGATCCGCCCACTGCCCTTGGCATCCTCCGACGTCATCGCCTCTGTCAATCGCGCCTCGGGGAGCGCCGCATGGATCAGTTCCCTCAGTGTCCCCGCCCGCTCTTCGTCATATGTGGTGCCGGCGAGGATGATGTAGCGACGAGTAAAGGGGAGCCCCAGCCCCTCCAGTCGTAGTGCGATGAGCAACTGGACAAAGCCCCGTGCAGCGAGGTAGATGAGGAAAGCACTCATCAGCGCCGCATTGCCGTCCTCGACCGGGAGCCCGAAGTAGGTGGCAAAGAAGAGGATCACCGCCACCATCATGCTCCACATCATCTCCCGCGTCGCCGTCATCCCGATGAAGACGCCGTCCATCACGAAGCCGATGCAGCCCGCCAGCGGGAGCACCACCATATACGGCAGGTAGCGTAGCGCTTGCTGCAGCACCTCAGCCTCATCGGTCAGCAGTGCGAGGAGTCCCCGCCCGGCACCGGCATAGATCGCCGTCACCACCACGCCCAGGCCTATCCCCCAGCCAAGCAGTCGCCGCACCGCCGTCCGCAGTGAGGAGCGATCCCTCTGTCCGTAGGCATCGCCGATGATCGCCTCCCCGGCATTGGCAAAGCCGTCGATGAAGTAGGAGAAGAGGGTAAAGAACTGATACAGCAGCGCATTCCCCGCCAGCGTCAGCGTCCCCATCCGCGTCCCGGCGTAGACGAAGTAGACGCTCACGCAGGCCATCAGCAGCGTGCGGAAGAATATATGCACATTCGTCGAGAAGTACCGCCCCAGCTCCTCCCCGAGGGCGCTCAGCCGGCGGGGCAGCACGACCCTTCCCCGCCGCACATAGAGCAGCAGGACACCGCCCCCGAGCAGGAGCATCCCGAGCCACTGCGCCACCAGCGTACCGATGGCGATGCCCTCTATCCCGCGCCCCTCACTCAGCACGAGGAAGGCCGAGAGACCGATATTGACGAGGTTGGTGACGATGCTGACCGCCATCGGATACCAGCTGTTTTGCATCCCGATGAACCACCCATTCATCGCATTCGTCGTCAGTATCGCCGGCGCTCCCATCACCACTATGGCGAAGTAGATCAGCGCATACCGCTCCACCTCAGGCTCCGGGGCGAGGACGGAGAGGATCATCCGCGAGAGCGGTGTCTGCAGGAGGATGATCAGCAGACCGCCCACCAGTCCTATGAGGAAGGACTGCGCCAGTGTCCGACCCATCCGCTCGGGACTGCGACTCCCGTAGGCCTGCGCCGTGAGACCGGAGGTGCCCATGCGGAGGAAGGAGAAGACCCAGTAGATGAGGTTGAAGAGCGTCGTCGCTATCGAGATCCCCGCGATCGGTGCCGCCTCCTGCAGGTGCCCCGTCAGCCCCATATCCACCAGCCCGAGGAGGGGGACGGTGAGATTGGAGACAATATTGGGCAGGGCGAGCCTCAGTATGCGGCGGTCGAGAGCCGGACCCGGAGAGGACGACATAGGGAGATTATTTAGTGACTGGCTTCTCGAGGAGGTTGCTGTCTCCGTAGGAGAGGAAGCGGAAGTCGTGATCGAGGGCAAAGCGGTAGATCTCACGCCACCTCTCCCCGACAAACGCCGCCACCAGCAGCATCAGCGTCGAGACCGGCTGATGGAAGTTGGTGATCAGCTTATCCACGAGACGGTACTCAAACCCCGGCTCGATGATGATCTGCGTGTCGCCGATAAGCGCCGGACTGCTACTCTCCTCCAGATAGCCGATCAGCGCGTCAAGCGCCTCCGGCACCGACACCTCGTAGGTCCGCTCGTAGGGCATCCACTGGCTGACGTGGAGCGGCTCCTCCACGCCGTCGAGGACATTGATCCCCATGTAGTACAGGCTCTCCAGCGTGCGTGTGGAGGTGGTGCCGACGGAGACGATCTGTCGTCCCGCCCGCTTCTGCTCGGTGATGGTCCGCAGTGCCTCCACCGGCACCTTGATCACCTCCTTATGCATCTCGTGACCGCCCATGGTGCTGCTCTTGACGGGGGCAAAGGTACCGGCTCCCACATGGAGCGTCACGCGCGTCTGACGGACCCCCCGCTCCTCCAGCTCCCGGAGCACCCGGTCGGAGAAGTGCAGCCCGGCGGTCGGTGCAGCGACACTCCCCTCGATCCGCGCATAGACGGTCTGGTAGGTGACGAGATCGGACGCCTCGGTGTCGCGATTGAGGTAAGGCGGTATCGGCAGCTCGCCCACCTCCTCGAGGATGTCGGCGAAGGAGCCCTCGGTGTCCCATGCGAAGCGAACCAGTCCCTCGCCGACCCGCTCCACGGAGAGCGTGCCGCCCGAGATCGGTCGGGTGAGACGGTCCTCCTTCCACTTCGACGCATTGCCGATCATGCAGTGCCAGGTGACGCCGTGGTGCGAGGCAAAGGACTCCTCGTATAGCTTCGGCTCACAGGGATCGAGACAGAAGACCTCGATGCGCGCGCCAGTGGAGCGGTGGAAGACCACCCGGGCATTGATCACCCTCGTGTCATTCATCACCATCAGATCCTCCGGCGCAAGCAGTCCCGGCAGGTCGTAGAAGTGGTGCTCACTGATCTGTCCATCGGGGCTGAGGTGAAGTAGCTTAGAGTGATCCCGCTCCGGGAGCGGGTACTTCGCGATGCGCTCCTCCGGCAGAGGATAGCTGTAGTCGCTGATGCGTATATGCTTATAGTCTTCCATTATTTGAACCTTTTGTGCCTGCAAAAGTACCCAAATTTGTCCCCACACTCTCCCGATAGTCCTCCCGCTCACCTACGGAGCACTGCAAAGATACCCCCTCCTCCACCTCCACCTGTCTCTTATCTGCATGTAGCGCCCACTTCTGTCGACTACAGGCACATCCGTATAAGATGGGTGCAGTAATGCTACGAAGAGGGGGCAGCACCCGACTTGACTCAGGTACTGCCCCCTATTAGATAGGGCTATGATTGCCTATGGCGTGATCACTCGGTCACCTCCTCAGGCTGATCCTCGGTTACACGCTCGAGACGACCCATGATGGCAAAGATGAAGACTGCGGCGATGCCACAGCAGGCGATCAGGATGATGAAGAAGGTGGGCATCGAGATCTTGTCCCAGAGGCTGCCCATCACGCCGACCAGCATATTGCCGACGGCGGTGGCGGCGAGCCATCCACCCTGCATCAGACCGGAGTACTGGGGCGGAGCCACCTTGGAGACAAAGGAGAGACCCATCGGGCTGAGGAAGAGCTCGGCCACCGTCAGGGTCAGGTAGGTACCGATGAGCCACTCAGGCTGTACGAGGATCGGGCTGGTACCGCCATTGAGCGATCCGGGTGCCGGCAGCTGGTTGGTCAGGGCACAGATCAGCATCACGAGGAAGCCGACGCCTGCCATGATCATACCGATACCGATCTTGCGCGGTGCGCTCGGCTCCTTGCCCTTAGCGGCCAGTGCAGCAAAGATGCCGACCGTGATAGGCGTCAGGAGGACGATGAAGAAGGGATTGAACTGCTGGAAGATCTGCGGGGTGATATTCTGCATGCCCTCGAGCGGCTTGATCTGCGTCAGGTAGACGGCCACCAGGGCGATCAGACCGGCAACGATCAGACCGAGACCGAGCTTATTATTCTTCTCCGATCCCAAGAGACCCATCGTCATGGAGTAGATACCGTACATGAAGACGATGAAGGCCACCAGCATACCGATATTGAAGAGACCGTAGGTGGCCGGGTCGACCTGGCTCACCGTGTAGTCACGGGCAAAGAAGGTGAGTGTGAGACCATTCTGGTGGAAGGCCATCCAGAAGAAGATCACCACGATGAAGACGAGGATGAGGGCAAACATGCGCTCGCGGACCTCCTTCTTGGGCATAGGCTTCACCTTCTTACCCTGCTCGGCAGCGTTGCTCATAGCCTGCTTGGCAGTCACGTCGGCAAACTTCCAGGTCTTGCGTCCCAGGACGAAGATCAGGATCGAGATGACGAGCGAGATACAGGCGACGAAGAAGGCGTAGCTGTAGGAAGTGGAGAGAGCGGTCTGGACATACTCGTAGCCGAAGTCACGAGCAAAGCCCTTAGACTCCACGCCCTCCTCGAGGGGAACAAGGCTGGCAGGTACCTCTGCGGCAGCCACGCGGTCGAGGAGCTCCTGGCGGGCAGCCTGCTGCTCCGGCACGCGCGACTTGGCGAGACGGTAGTCGTCATCCGTCACCATCAGCGCCGGATCGGTGATCTTGCCGGTGATGGTGTACTGATTGAGCCCGGCGAGCTTGAGATTAAACTCTGCCGCATCCGCATCGGCCTGGAAGAGGACACCCTCGTCAGACTTCGCCTTGGTGATCGCCTTGTCCTGATCCTCCGCAGCCATCGTTGCCCAGTCGCTATGCTTAGCCTGGACATCCTGGATGAAGGCGGCCTCCTCGTCAGCGGAGAGGAGACGGTCGTTGAAGCGATTGTAATTGGCCGGGATATCGGCGTTGTAGTAGGCGAAGTGGTGGTCCTTGAGGACGTTATTCGTGATCGCCTGTCCCATACTGGGGGCGAAGAGGGAGCCGATGTTGATGAAGAGGTAGAAGATCGAGAATGCGATGTCTCGTCCCTTCGCATACTTAGGATCGTCGTAGATCTTACCGACGAGAGCCTGGAGGTTTCCCTTGAAGAGTCCCGTACCTATCGAGATCAAGAGTAGTGCCGCCAACATGATGGCGAGACCGGCCTGACCGGCGCCGAAGGGCATACCGAGCAGCAGGTAACCACCAAACATGACGACCACTCCGATCAAGATCGTGCGACCGTAGCCGAGCCACTTATCTGCCACCACACCACCGAAGACGGGGAGGAAGTAGATCAGAGCGAGGAAGATCGAGTAGATCCAGCTCGTAGTAGCTGATGAGAGTCCAAACTTTGCCTGCAAGTACAGGGTCAGGATGGCCAGCATTGTGTAGTAGCCGAAGCGCTCGCCCATGTTTGCCAAGGCGAGCACCAGCAGCCCTTTAGGATGACGTTGTGCCATGTGGTTAGTTGGTTTATAGGTTGTAAGTTATTATCTATCCTCTGCCCGTCAGAGACCGGCAGGAGCTCCTCAGTAGAGGACCCCGGTGGCAAAAATACCTTTTTTACCGTTAAGTACAAAGAAGCGACCGCCCTCCTCGTCACCAAGAGGGGCGGTCGCCTCGTACGATAGCACCGACGTCAAGCGCAGAAGAGCAGTACCAGCAGCTGCGCCAGTAGGATCCTCATAAACATCGCCAGAGGGTAGACGGTCGCGTAGCCGATCAGCGGCTTATTGCGGGAAGTGAGCGTCTGAGCGTAGCCAAGTGCAGGCGGGTCGGTGGTCATACCGGCGATCATACCGGCGAGGGTGAAGTAATCGAAACGGTAGAACTTGTGCCCGATAAATGCCACGATGATCAGCGGTAGGAGCGTGATCAGGAGTCCGTACCCGAGCCAGGCATAGCCTCCCTGGGCGAGCGTCTCGATAAAGCCCTGACCGGCACCGAGACCGACGCAGGCGAGGAAGGCGCAGAGACCTATCTCGCGGATCATCAGATTGGCACTCGTGGTGGTGTAGGTCGGGAGGCCAAACTCTGCCCCCCAGCGACCGACGATGATGGCCACGATCAGCGGACCGCCGGCGAGACCCAGCTTCAGCGGAGCGGAGAGTCCGGGGATCATGATCGGCAGTGAGCCGAGGATGATACCGAGGATCAGTCCGAGGAAGATGGCGAAGAGATTGGGCTTATTGAGCGCCTTGGAGGAGTCGCCGAAGGACTGTGCTGCGGCAGTGACACTCTTCTCCCCGCCGACGCAGAGGAGCTTATCACCCTGCTGCAGTTTCAGATAAGGGACCGCCACCAGCTTCACGCCGGCACGGTCGACGCGCGTCACGCTGACGTCGAAGTGCTCCCTCAGCTTCAGGTCCTTGAGCGTCTTACCATTGAGCTTGCTATTGGAGAGCAGCACCCAGCGGGAGATCACGTCCTGAGACTTCTCCACCCAGGTCACGTGGTCCGACGTGTCGAGCTTACCGACAGCCGAGATGATATCCTCCTCGTTGGTCGTATTGAGGATCACAAAGAGCTTGTCCCCCTCCTCAAACCGTGTCTGACCGTTCACCAGGACCGTCTCACTGGTAGCCTTCTTCAGCACACGAGAGACGACGAAGCCGGTGTCCGGCACAAGATTCTTCAGCTCCACGACCGTCTTCCCGAAGAGCTCCGGATTGGTCACCTCGACCGAGATGCCCTCCGTCTCGCTGGTCTCCGCATCGGACTGAGCGGTGAGGCGCTTCTCCAGCTCATCGGTATTGATCCTTGCCACCACCTTCGTCATCACGATGGTCATAATGATGCCTACCACGGCGAGCGGGTAAGCGACGGCATAGCCCTGAGCGATCGACTGATCTGCGACCCCGGTGATATCCTGATAGGTCTGCTGGGCGGCGGCAAGTCCGGGCGTATTGGTCACCGCACCACTCATTACCCCCACCAGCGTCTGCATCGGGATGTCGGTGATGTAGAAGAGTGCCACCGTCACCAGCGCTGCCAGCGAGGCACCGATGGCAGCGAGGACATTCAGCTTGGCACCCTTAGACTTGAGATTGGAGAAGAAGCTGGGTCCCACCTCCAGACCGATGGAGTAGACGAAGATCGCCAGTCCGAAGTCCTTGAAGAAGCTATTGATCGTCGGATCGATGGAGAGCCCCAGCTGACCGAAGAGGATGCCGACGAAGAGGATAAACGCAGTGCCGAGGGAGATGCCCCAGAACTTGATCCTCCCCAGCAGCAGCCCCACGGAGATTGTGAGGGACAGGACGACGATCGCCTGTGCGACGCCGTGCTGCATAAAGAGATTGGTTAACCAGTCCATAAATAATAGAGAAGAGCGAGACCCCGTCTGCCGAGCAGACCAAGTCTCTCCGATAAATTATTTCAAAAACAGAGCAAAGATAGCAAAATAACACGACCCCAGCTCTGCTCTATCGCAACCAGGGGTGACGCATTTGAGTGGTACGGAAATCAATCAACTGATTGTGAAGAGTGGGACGCGAAGCACCCCTTGCGGGTGCCCGCTTCCTAGCCCCAGGTCGAGGGGCGTAGCCCCGATGACCCGGGGATCAGGCATTGCAAGCGATCCCGCGACCCCGCCAGGGTGTCGCACTGATTGCCTGACTCCCTGATAGGTGCGACACCCTAGCGGGGTCGCTGAAGGCTCTGCTCGGCGACCCACAAGGGGTCGAG
>NZ_AQWR01000056.1 GCF_000375645.1 Porphyromonas bennonis DSM 23058 = JCM 16335
CGATCGGCAGGTCGACTAATTATGATCGATGTGGGACCGGACTTCCGCCAGCAGGGGCTGCGTGAGGAGCTGGATCACCTGGATGCGATCTTTGTCACCCACGAGCACTACGACCACATAGGCGGGATGGATGACGTGAGGGCTTTCTCCAGAAAGAAACAGAAGGTCTGAGACTTAGTCTGACAACTGCACTGATTCTTAGTTAGGGGGTTACTATTTCCTGAATGTGATCCTCTGGAGGACTATGTAGCACGCTATAAGAAGAGGAATCAATAGAATCGCTATCGACACTACTGCCGACGTCAGTAATGACCAATGCAGAATATAGAGGCAAAAGCTTGCGACGAGGACGATGGTTGCGAATCCGGTGAAAAAACCGACCGGGAAGGGAATAGGGTAATAGTCCGGAACAAGGTCGCAACCGCATTTTTCACACTTGATCGTGTAACCATATGCATGTACAAGATAGGGCATGCATGTCCTTATGGACTGGCGATGTCCACAGTGTGGGCATCGTCTCGAGTCCTTATACCTCTTTACATTCATTTGAGTGCTACGTAGAAAAACAACAGCCGCTTGGTCAGGTACTAAATGCTTCTTTAGGATTCTCGCATAGCCGGTTTACTATGTGGCGCAGACCGCAGAAGACGCAATATTGACCAGAAAGAGACAGGAAGAGACACAGAGAGACTCTCTGAGACGACTCCGCCCGGCGGGGGTGCTATATTTGCACCGCTGAATCTTCCGGATAAGTGAGATGATCGTCGCTCGCCGTGGTGGTAGGGGACAGTCCCTGCTTCTCCTCCGACGCACTCTACATCCTCCATCGGGTATTTCGCGCTGTAGGAGAAGACTCTTAGGAGCGCGCTTCGACAGACTGAAAGTGCGAACCGCAAGGGTCGCTTCGTTTCCGCACTTTCTCAATGAGCAAAATGGTTTTCTTTGTCACTCAGTACCCTCAAGTGCGTCACTCCTGAGAGATCCATCCTCAGAGAGCAAAAAAAAGCGAGCGAAAGTAGAGGAAAGACTCTACTAGCGCTCGCTGTGTTTATCTATAGGCTGACTGAGGGTCAGCTCTAAGTCACTTAGCCTTAAGGACCTCCTGGACCATCTCGTTGGGGACCATCTGCTCCGAGAAGACATAAGCACCCGTCTTGGGGGACTTGACCATCTTCACTACCTTGGAGTAAGTACGGCCGTCACTGGCATGGAGGGTTGATATCGCTTTCTTTGCCATAATGTACTAGTCGATCTCTGTATTACTTAATCTCCTTGTGTAGGGTCATACGCTTGAGGATGGGATTGTACTTCATCAGCTCAAGGCGCTCGGTGGTATTACGCTTATTCTTCGTAGTGATGTAGCGTGATGTACCGGGCAGACCACTCTCTTTCATCTCCGTGCACTCCAGGATCACCTGGACACGGTTCCCTTTAGCTTTCTTGGCTTTCTTTCTCTTGGCCATATCGTGATTGATCTATCTATGCGGTTACAAAAAATCAGGGAAGGACTCTCACGGACAGTGCCTCACGCAGCATCACAAGTGAGGGGTAGTGGTCCAAAATCCTCTCGTCGGGTAATCTCAGGCCTTATCGGTAATGATGAAGTCGTCCAGATAACCCTTCGATGCAGCACTACGGAGCGCAGCATCCAGACCCACCTTATTGATCAGGCGGAGACCCTTGGCGGAGACACGCAGGTGTACCCAGCAGTCCTCCTCGGGCCAGTAAAACTTGCGGTTAAAAAGGTTGGCATTGAATGTCCTCCTCTCACTGCGGTGAGAGTGAGACACGCTGTTGCCCTTGATCGCCTTTTTGCCGGTCAGTTGACATACTCGTGACATAATATCTTGTCTCTATAATATTGTATTCGTGTACTTAAGTTTCAGGGTGCAAAGGTACCACACTTCGGGCAGATTAGCAATCCTTTAGCCGGATAAACTGCTATATCACACCCTACAGCCGCTCTCACGAGCGGTGTCCCGAGGTTCTTACTCAGCCGGAGTAGCGGGCTCTGCGGGGGTCTCTGCGGGGGTCTCTGCGGGAGTAATGGTGTTGCCACCGAAGGGCTGGGCATCAGCAGGTGCGGGGATGGTAGCTTGGTCGACGTAGTCGTTGATGACGCTCTCCTGCTTATTGATGGCGTGCTGTACGGTGGGAGTCCACTTGGCGACCACGACGCAGAGCAGGCACATGATGCCGGCGAGCCACCAGGTGACCTTCTCGATCATATCGGTGGAGCGACGGACGCCCATCACGTTATTGGCGCTGGAGAAGCCACTGGCCAGACCGCCTCCCTTGCTGTCCTGGATGGTAACCACGAAGATCAGCAAGATAGCTGCAAAAACGCCCAGAATATTAAGGAACGTAAACATTTTCCTCTTTAACTTACTAGTACATAGGGGTTCACACCCCTGATCTCATTATATCCAAAATAGATCAGTCCGCCACGAGCCCCTTGCGACGTTGCTCGAGCTGACCAATTCGCTCGGCAAAGTAACCACTTTTTTCCGGATATTTCAAATTCAAGGTCTTAAGGATCGTCATAGCCTCGGAGTATCGCTCCTGTGAGGCGTACATCATAGCCAGCTTCTCCGTGAAGAGCTCCTCACCAGGCAGGGGACCATTATCCTCGTCCTCGGGAGGGAGGGCGACGTCATCCTCCTTGCAGTCGGGACGGATGCGGATCTTCTCCGCCTCGGGTCCCTCGTCGAGGAAGTCCTGGACGATCTGAGCCTCAGACTCCCGCTTTGTCCGTGCCGACTTGGCCGGGGACTTAGTGGAGGCCGTCACAGTCGGCGACTCATCAGGTACAGCGGACTCCTCCGGGCGGTAGCTCCGGACATAGCGGTCGATCAGGTCGTAGGAGTGGGACTGCGGTCCTCCGGAGGTAGCATCCAGCGTCAGCAGGAGGGAGAAGGGGTCGTGCAGGTACATCAGCCGACGCTTCAGCTCAGCGGGGAAGCGCACATCCTCACTACGGTAGAGGTCGATGAGGAGCAGCCGATGGAGCGCCTCACAGTAGGGGTACTGGCGACTCAGCTCGAGGAGATCCTCGAGATGGTACGCCGTCAGCGTCATCGGGTCGGCAAGGGCACGGGAGAGGTCATCGTAGGTCATAGTCGGGCTTTTTCCATAGGGCTACCAGTTCTCGACAGTAGCATTGAAGATCTGATTGATGATATCCTTGGTCAGCTCCTGACAGAGCTGATCCTGCACGTCGACAAACATCTGCGAGCTGTCGAAGGTGCCAAAGGAGGTAAACTCTCGCTCAAAGCTCTCCTCCTCATTCACCTTATTGGTAAAGCGGACATTGATCCGAAGGGTGAGCCGAGTCTTGGCGGCGAAGGCATTCTCCTGGACCGCCTCCGCCGAAAGGTCGTAGCCGACGATCTCTCCCTCGATGCTCAGGTCGCCGTTTGTCGGTATGTCACGTAGGCGCGTCTGCCTCTGGAAGCGATCCTTCAGATCCTCCGTGAAGCGCTGTGCGAGGGGCGGGTAGACGGTAGGAGCAAGGTTCTGGAAGTCTGCGATGGAGACCGTCTTGATCTTCGTGTAGTCGATGCTGGCTCCATTGAGCGAGTACTTAATGGAGCAGCCGGCGAGGAGGAGCGTAAGGAGAAGCGATATGAGGATAGACTTTTTCATCACTGCTTATTGAGCTTGCGGTAGAGCGTGCGCTCGGAGATGTCCAGATCCTCTGCCGTCTGCTTGCGGGAGCCCTTATTCTTCTCGAGGACGAAGTCGATGTACCTCTGGCTCATCTCCTCGAGCGTGAGCATCTTGCCCTCCGTGCTGGTCAGCTCCTCGAAGTCTGCCTGTAGGTCACCGCCGCGCACCTCCTCCGCCGGAGAGGAGTGCATCAGATCCTGCACCGGTACCTCCGACGACCGATCCGGCATCATCAGGCTGCCGGCAGGCTCGCGACGAACCTGCGTCTGGAGGAAGCGGTAGAAGAGCTGGGTCAGCTCTCCGACACTCCCCTTCACATCCCGAAGCATCGACATAATGGCCCCCATCCCGGCACTGCTCCCGACCGGCTCATCCATCATCGACTCATAGCCGATCGTGGGAGAGACCAGCGCAGGATGGCGCACCTCGGCATTACGGGGGAGATTATCCTGCAGCACCTCACGGCTGATCATGCGATCCGGGGCGATCACGCTCAGGCGCTCCACCACGTTACGCAGCTGGCGGATGTTCCCCGGCCAGTCGTAGCTCTGCAGGAGCTGCTCCGCCTCCTCGTCGAGACGGATCGGCGGCATATGGTACTTGTCGGCAAAGTCGGCGGCAAATTTCTTGAAGAGCAGGATCACATCGCGACCCCTATCCCGTAGGGGCGGCAGGTCGATCGTGACCGTATTGAGTCGATAGAGCAGATCCTGACGGAACTCGCCCCGCTTGACCGCCTCATGTAGATTGACGTTCGTTGCCGCCACGACGCGGATATCGGTGCGCTGGACATCGGACGAGCCTACTTTCATGAATTCGCCACTCTCCAGCACCCGCAAGAGTCGCGCCTGTGTCGCCATAGGCAGCTCGCCCACCTCATCGAGGAAGATCGTCCCTCCATCCGCCACCTCGAAGTAACCCTGACGCTCCGTCACAGCGTCGGTAAAGGAGCCTTTCTTATGCCCAAAGAGCTCCGAGTCGATCGTCCCCTCCGGGATCGCTCCACAATTGACCGCCACATAGGGTCCATGCTTGCGGAGGCTATTTTGGTGGATGATCTTGGGGAACGCCTCCTTCCCGACGCCGCTCTCCCCACCCACGAGGACGCTGACATCGGTCGGAGCGATGAGGAGAGCCACCTCGACAGCCCGATTGAGCGCCGGGCAGTCGCCGACGATCTGCTGCCGCTGCTTGGCGCGACGGATCTCCTCCTTGGGTATACTATTATTCATACAGGGTCACTCTTTGTCAAGTCCAAAGGTACCCAAAATAGTGGTCTGACAAAAAGTCAGACTACCGCAACATCAGCCGCACCAGCCGCAGATCCCGCTCGATATTTCGCCCATAACGGACCGGCAAATCCAGCCAGGTAGCCTTATGAAGAATGCTCTTCCGATGGGAGAAGGTCTCGAAGGAGAAGCGCCCATGGTAGCCGCCCATGCCGCTCTCCCCCACTCCCCCGAAGGGCATCTGAGACGAGGCGAGGTGCATGATCGTATCATTGACGCAGCCGCCCCCGAAGGGGACGCGCGAGATCACCTCTCGCTCCACCCTCCGATCCTCGGTAAAGAGGTAAAGCGCCAGAGGACGGGGCCGATCGGTCACCTCACTGATCACCTCATCAAGACTGTCGTAGGTCAGTATAGGGAAGATAGGTCCAAAGATCTCCTCCTCCATCGCAGCACAGTCCCAGTCGCCCCGCACGATGCAGGGGGCGACCCTTAGGGTCTCCTCCGACACTGCCCCACCCCAGAGGACATCAGAGGCAACGATCATGTCGCGGAGGCGGTCAAACTTCTTGCGATTAATGATCCGTGGATAGTCCGGACTAAGCTCCGCATGCTCGCCCACCTGCCTGACAAAGGCGCGCTTCAGGGCGCTGATGAAGGGCTCCACGACCGACCGATGAACCAGGGCATAGTCCGGGGCGACACAGGTCTGACCGCTATTGAGGCACTTCCCCCAGGCAATGCGCCGAGCCGCAAGGTCCAGCTTAGCCGTCGGGTCGATGATACAGGGACTCTTCCCGCCCAGCTCGAGCGAGACGGGAGTCAGGTGAGCCGCCGCCTTCTCCATCACCACCCGCCCGACACGAGTCGAACCGGTGAAGAAGATGTAGTCGAAGCGGGCGTCCAGCAGGTCTTGATTGACATACCGATCGCCCTCCACCACAGTGATGTACTCGGGACGGAAGGTCTCTCGGATGAGCCGGCTGAGCAGGCGGGAGGTGTTAATAGAGTAATTGGAAGGCTTGAGCACCACCGTATTCCCTGCTGCTACAGCACCGGCGAGCGGCGAGATACTCAGCTGGAAGGGGTAATTCCACGGGCTCATCACCAGCACGTTACCATACGGCTCCGGGACGATCCGGCTCCGTCCGGGGAGATTGGACAGATCGGTGCAGACCCTCCGCGGCCGCATCATCCGAGGGAGGTGGCGTCGCAGGTAGCCGATCTCGCTCAGGGCGAAACCGACCTCCGTGGTATAAGCCTCGAAGCGGTTCTTCCCCAGGTCCTCCTGCAGCGCAGCCTCTATATCGGTCTCACTCATTCGGATCGCATGATAAAGGCGGTCCAGCATCTCACAGCGAAAGCGGCAGGACAGAGTCACTCCCGACCGGAAGTACTCCCTCTGCTTCGCCACCAGTTCCTCAGTCTTAGTCATATCATTTCACTCTGGTTTCTTCTCCAAATGTACCCCTTTTCTACAGTCCCCTGCGCAGGACGAGCTACCGACCTCGCTTGAGGTCGCGGCGGGACTTACTCTGCGTCACAATGACGACGCCGAGGATCACCAGCACGCCCGCAACCATCTTGGTGACCGTAAAGGTCTCCAGTCCCATCAGCAATCCGGCCGTCGTAGCGATGACCGGATTGCCGTAGTTATAGACGGCTATGACGGTGGGACGAAGGCGCTGCTGGGCGTAGGGCACCAGCAGGTAAGCCATCACCGTAGCGGCAAGGACGACGAAGCCAAGGCGGAAGAAGAAGGTACCGTCCATCTCTCGCCACGGCATCTCCACGGCGGGACCGATACTGAATGGCAGCACGATCAGGAAGGAGATGAGGAAGAGCCACTTCATCAGCTCCAGAGGAGAGTACTTGTCGATCAGCCGCTTGAAGAGTGTGAGGTAGAGCGTGTAGCTAAAGGTGGCAAGCAGAGCGATCAACTGCCCTGCGACCGCCCGGGAACCACTGCCGGCATCACCGCCCTTGGAGAGCATCAGGAGCAGCACACCGCTCAGCCCGACGAGCACGCCGAGCACCTTCTTCCACGTCAGGGGCTCCTTGAGGAAAATAGCAGCCAGGAACATCGTGAAGATCGGTCCCATCGTCGTCATCAGCGACTGCCTCAGCGGTGTGGTCATCGAGATGGCAAAGGCAAAGAGCCCCTGATTACCCAGCACCCCCGTGAGCGATGCCCCGATGAGGAGCCAGGCATCCCGCGCCTCCACACGCCGCCCCGCAGGCACCACGAGCGAGGCAAGCCAGAAGACGACACACGAGGTCCCAAATCGGCACGCCATGTGGAGCCAAGGCGAGAGCACCCCATCGATGAGGAGTGCGTTGGAGAAGGGACCGTTGAGTCCAAATGCAATTGTCGCCAGGAGCATCGCCAGATGCCCCTTGACCTTTTCCTCCTTCATCCTATCAGTTCTTATCCAGCAGTCGGGCGAGAGCCACCTCCCACCCGTCATAGTATGCCCGAGTCACGGCGTCCGTCGTCTGCGTGGCACGGAGGCGGTAGGCGCGTCGGATCTTGCTGAGAGCGACACGGACGTAGGGCGCTATCTCCTCAGTCTTGACGCTTGGGGTAAGCATATTGAGCCGCGCTGCTGCCACCTCGCCACACAGATCGCTCGCCCCGGGCAGAGAGTTTGCCCACGCTTGCGCCTCGGAGAGCCTTCGCTCCCCACCAAAGTGCACAGACGACTCCGCATACCCCATCAGCATCTCGATCCCTGTCCGCTGGAGACACTGTTCCGAGCGACTCAGCGCCCCTCCGCCGTCGCCCTCACGCAACAGTTCATCCACATAGTCACTGAGGTACTGCTCCACCGTATAGCCGGAGCCTCCCTTAGGAGCCTCGCTCCCGTCGATGATACCCTGCAGTCGGTACCCCGCCGTCAGGTCGTTGAGGACAAGGGAGAAGAAGTAGGGCTCGCCTTTATAGGGATCATAGCTATCCGATCGGTCAAATCGCTGAGCCAGATAGGGAGTAAAGAGCCACTCATCCAGTCCTCGCAGCTGGGCAAAGGTCCACCTCAGCGCCTCCACCTGGCGAGACTTGGGAATGTAGGTCAGCGGCATCCGACCATCTCCCTGCCGCTCGTCGTGATAGACACGTCCCCCCACGATCGGAGTGACATGGCGGACGTACCGGAGCATCTGCTCGATGATCGCATCATAGACCTCTCGCAGGTCACCAGACGGTTCACCGGGCTTCGCCAGCCAAGCCTCGAAGTGCCCGGCAATATACTTTAGATTCTTCACCCCGAGGGTATTTGCCGCCACAGGATCATCGGAGAGATCCTCTGTCTGAGCCGTCGGATCCACCGTCACGATCTGCTGTAGTCCGTAGGTGTACCGCCTATCGCCCGAGTGACGCTCGATAAGCGCTCTGAGGGCACTCTTCTCCCGCTCCGCAGGATACTGACGATACCCCCACTCGATCGCATGGATGTCATAGGGACCCAGGAGGGGCGGTACCAGCCGCACCCCACGTTCCGGGTCACCTGGCCGGGCAACATAATTGAAGCGCGCATAGTCCATGATCGACGGCGTGGTGCCGTACGCTTGGGTAAAGGCTGGATCCCTCAGCTGCTCCACGGTGTAGGCCGATGAGGCGCCCATATTGTGCTCCAGTCCGAGAGTATGCCCCACCTCGTGCGCCGCCACATACCGCATGGCCTCACTCATGAGGTCGTCCGGCAGCTTATCCGCCCGCACCCGAGGATCCACGGCGCCGGTCTGTACCAGGCGCCAGTAGTAGAGGAGTGAGGTGACGTTGTGGTACCAGATCACGTCCGCACAGAGGATCTCTCCGCTCCGAGGGTCGACATACGAGGGGCCCATCGCATTGGCGACTTTAGAGGTAGCATACTTGACGCAAGAGAAACGCAGGTCATCGGGATCGAAGTCCGGCATCTCCTCCTTAGTAGGATACATCCTGGCACGAATGGCATTACTGAAGCCCGCCGCTCTGAAAGCCTGCTCCCAGTCGCAGATACCATCGAGGACCGCCTGACGCCACTTGGGCGGGAAAGCGGAGTCGACGTAGAAGGTGATCGGCTCCACCGGATCCACCACTTCGCCCCGCGCATAGGCAGCACTATCGGACGGCTCCAGCCGCCACCGATGGATGATCTCATACTGCTCGATCCGATCCTTATCGGACGAGTAGTGGCTCCTCGCAGAGGAGAAGTAGCCGACCCGGCTGTCGGCGCGACGAGACCGCATCGGGCGGTCCGGCAGCAGCACCATCGACCGATGGATCTCCAGAGTAGTGAAGTAGCTGTCACTCGCATAGGCAGCGACACTCTTCACCTCCACATTGCGTTCAAAGGACCGCGCCCCGACAATGTAAGACCCGCCACTCACGGGGCTCCCCTTGGGGAGGGTAAAGGGATCATTGCTCTCAAAGAGAGGATCCCCGTCGAGGAAGAGCGACGTGACATCGATCACCCGACTCTGCCCGGTCCGCGCCTTCACATCAAAAGTCCGCGCGATCGGCGGAACGAAGTTTCGGTCAAAGGAAGCCTTGATCGGATCCTCCTCATCGACATAGCCGTGAGTCGGCACCATCTTAAGCAGCACCTTATCCTTACCTCTCGCCTCCAGACGGGCGATGAAGGGGGTGATCATCATCTGACCCGCCACTGCCGACGAGGGGTCGGAGGTACGTGAGATCCGGCTGGTAAAGAGCAGCGGCCTGCCGAAGAGGCTGTCCGGAACCTCAAAGTAGAGGTCTCCCTCCTTCTGTATCGTCACGACGAGACCGGAGTCGATCTTTGCCTCGCTCACTAAGTCATCGTACGCCTGCTCTTCCTTACTCTTCGTCTCCTCAGGCTGATTCTCAGCCTCCTCCTTAGCCTTCTGTCGCTTGCTCTTCAGCCACCCCTTCAGCGGTCGGCAGGAGGTCTCAGGCACCTGAGCCTGCAGCTCTGCGCCCACAGACATCACCACCAGGCAGGCGAGCAGCAGCCTGTAGAGAGTTTTGCTCATATACTTACTCATAATCAGCTCCAAAGGTACAAAATAAGGTCCGATCCTCTCATCCGACTGTGCCACCCGTCCAGGGGTGACGCATTTGAGCACAGGGGTAATCATATACCTAGAGGGCTTATCCGTGAGGCACCCGAAGGGTGCTCGCTCCATAGGCATCGGTCATCCGCGAAGCGGTGACCGATGTACAAAGACCCTTCCCTAC
>NZ_AQWR01000057.1 GCF_000375645.1 Porphyromonas bennonis DSM 23058 = JCM 16335
GGGGCGAAGCCCCGGAGGGATCATCGCTTTTTAGACCGGGTGTCGAGGCACGAAGTGCCGAAGACCCCGGGAAACGACGACGCATTCAAGGTATACGACCCCGCTAGGGTGTCGCACTTACCATCCAGTCAATCAGTGCGACACCCTAGCGGGGTCGCGGGATCGCTTGCAATGCCTGACCCCCGGGTCGTCGGGGCTACGCCCCTTGACTCGTGGCTATGGAGCGGGCACCCCTGTCGGGGTGCTTCGTTCCCCACTCTTCGCGATGAGTTTGAATGACTTATGTAAAGCCCAAATGGGTCGCCGCTTTTCTCCTCTCAGAGCTATTTCTTTTACCGGTATTAGTGATCACTAATACCGGTAAAGGTCAGAACTAATACCGGTATTAGTCAGACCTAAGGTCGGTATTAGAAATAAGCGATCTTTTATGCGATTCCTGAAAAAAAGTACACAGTTGATTGAATATTACTGGGACTGTATACTGGTCATTGGATTAAGACCTGAGAGTGTGCATACTCGGAATGGGTTAGATGTCTCTCTCGCCTCCTTCCCCTTGGTCAGTAGAGGATTAGGGTAGTGCCCCCCTCCCAATAAGGGAAATTCGCGATTTGGCGGTGAAATTGCAATAAATAAGTACATTTGCGCAGAAGTATATACACTGTCAACGTTATGCAAACCCATTGTTTTACACTTGAGCTTCGGAAGGTAGGTGCCCTTGCCCTGTCCCTTCTTATGATTGGGCTCCTCTTTTCTTCCTGCGCTACTCGTAAGGATGTAGCCTATGTTCAGACTCCTGAGCAGTTGATGACCGTGGCATCCAATGGTCTGCAAGATGCACGCATCCGAGCTAAGGACTTGCTTACCATCACGGTCGAGTCCTCTAACCCTGAGGCAGTAGCTGCTTTTAACGGTATCTATTGGACCCCCAATCAGCAGTATAGCACCTACGCCCAGCAGGCGAGGACTTTCCTCGTCGATAATGAGGGAAATGTGGAGCTGCCGGTCGTGGGTCTAACTCATCTTGGTGGATACACTCTGCGAGAGGCTGAGACGCACCTCAAGGGAGTGCTGAGGAAGTACGTTACCGACATCTCCTCTGTCAATGTGAAGATCCAGAACTATAAGTATTCCGTGATCGGAGAGGTACGGCGCCCAGGCACTTATACCTCCGAGAATACGAAGGTCTCGATCTTTGAGGCGCTTGCGAATGCGGGCGACATGTCCATCCAGGGCGTACGAAGTGAGGTGAAACTGATGCGCGAGGGTGCTGACGGTCGGCGCGAGATAGTGACGCTCGACCTGAAGGACCCCTATATTCTCTCCTCTCCATATTATTATCTGCAGCAGGGAGACGTTGTCTACGTGCAGCCCAATAACGCTGCTGCTCAGAGTGCTAACGTCGGTGCCGCAACGGGTATCATCTTCAGCATCGCTTCGCTGACCCTTTCCGTTGCCAATATCCTGATCAGTATACTTGTGAAGTAATCGGCATGAACCCATATGAAAGCTCCTCCACGGGAGCACCCTCTAATACCCCCCCAGCTGGGGAAGCAGGCCGCGACGAGCAGGAGCTTGATCTCTCCACGCTCTTGGCTTCTTATCTGCGTTATTGGCCGCTTTACCTCCTTTCTCTCCTACTCTGTCTGATCTTAGGGTGGCTCTACATCACCACATCCAGACCGAAGTATAGGGTGGCGACAACCATTCTCTTCAATGACCCACAAGAGGGGAAGCGAGGGAACTACGCCTCTGCCATTGGAGACTTGGACCTCGTGTCTATCGCGACTGGTGGACTTAATCTCAATGTCGACAATGAGATGCAGCTGATCCAGTCCCGAGAGATGCTGCAGCAGACGATCAAGGAGTCCCACTACTTTCTCGACTTCGCGAGTAGGCAAGGTCTCCGCACGCAAGTCTACTGGAGAGACCTTCCTGTAAGGATAACTATGGAGCCTTTTGACCAGCTCGACCATATCAAGGCTCCACTCGAGTATACGCTGACCTCCTCCTCCGAGGGAATGATCCTCACAGATAAGGGTACCGGGGAGACCAAGGTAGTCCGTAAGTTGCCTGCCACGGAGGTGACGGACTATGGTATCATATCGTTCCATAAGGGCGACAGCGCTGCTCTGAAAAATAAGATGCCAGATGAGCTCGTGATCACAGTCCACTCCCCGCTGGCTATGGCTGAGCAGATGACCCGTGGACAAATCTCTGTCGAGCGTGTGGAGAAGAATAGTAATGTCTCCTCACTCTCCATTCTTGCCGATAACCGCAAAAAGGGTGAGGACTTTCTCAGCAAGCTGGTAGAGGTCTACAACCGTATGCGCGCCATCGATAAGAATGCGGTAGCACAGCGGCAGTACGACTTTATCAACGAGCGTATCTCACTGATCAGTCAGGAGCTCGGTAGCGTGGAGTCTAACCTTGAGTCGGTCAAGAAGTCCCAGGGTGTCACCAGCTACGAGGACCTCGGAGTGGTCGTGCAGAGTAGCGCTAAGCTGACCGAGGAGGTCTCGCGTGTACAGACTCAGCTCAAGGTGGTCGACCACCTGATCTCTTACGTCAGAGCCATGGGGCAGAGTGAGTACAATCTAATCCCTGCTTCTCTCGGCGTGGAGGATGCCTCGCTTAATAGCGCTGTCAGTCAGTACAATACCATGGTGCTGGAGCGGAACAGCCTCGCTGCCTCTGTAAGCCCCGAGCACCCTAGACTAAAAGCACTAGAGAAGGATCTAGGGACGACCCGTGATGATCTCGTTAGTGTCGCCGATGTCACGAGACAGGGGCTCCAGATCCAGTACGACGGGCTTAGGGGGATGAAGGGAAGCCTGCAGGGCAAGATTTCTCAGGCACCTACCTTTGAGCGTATCACGACCGACATAGAGAGACAGCGGACGATTCGATCCAATCTTTACCTCATGCTCCTGACGAAGCGTGAGGAGACCTCTATCTCTCTTGCCGCCTCCCTTGAGAGTGCCAAGCTGGTAGATCCTGCGCTCGCAGACACTGCTCCCTCACAGCCTAAGAAGCCGATTATCTACCTGGCAGCACTTATCCTCGGACTACTTCTGCCGACGCTCTTCCTCTACCTGAGACGGCTCACTCGGACCAAGATCCGCACTGAGGATGACATTCGTCGTCATACCACGCTCTCTGTTCTCGGCAGTGTACCGCATATATCCGATGATCACTTTAGTGAGCAGACCGGCGAGATCGTGGTAAAGACCCGAGACAGCGACGTGATGACTGAGATCTTCCGTACTCTGCGTACCAATCTCAATTTCGTCACCGGTAATCAGCGACCCCTTGTCTTGCTTGCAACGTCGACCGTCCCTGGGGAGGGGAAGACCTTCGTAGCCTCCAATCTCGCAGTCTCTCTCTCCGCACTGGAGGAGAAGGTGCTGATGATCGGGCTTGACCTCCGCAATCCGCGCCTCTCGCGGACCTTCAAGGGGCAGCACATCCATGATAGGCACGACACTACACACGATCACACACACGGGATGAGCGAGATCCTCAATGACCTCACCCTCGACCCGATGGACTATGTGATGGAGCTACCCGACTTCCCCGGGCTGTCGGTCCTCCCGGCCGGTAAGATCCCGCCTAATCCTGCCGAGATGCTCTCGAGGCCTCGACTCGATGAGGTGATTGGTATCCTGCGGGAGCACTTCGACTACATCATCATCGACAGTGCCCCATGCGGACCTGTCGTCGACACAGTCATCCTCAGCCGTGTAGCTGATGCGACGATGTATGTGACCCGCTATCGCAAGACGGACAAGCGCGATCTCGACTACATCAACTATCTGTCCGATGCCGGCAAGCTTCCTAATGTCTCCATCGTCCTCAATGACGTCAAAGTGGATACTAAGGGGCTCAAGAAGGGCTATGGATACGGCTATGGTTACGGCTATGGCTACGGCTACTCTAGTGACGGCAAGAAGAGAAAGAAGTAGTCGTATCACTCAGAACGGTAGTAACTAACGCTGATAATGCAAGAGGGGGCTGCCTCACTCACTGGTGAGGCAGCCCCCTCTTGTATTATCAGGATCCCGCGGAAGTCAGAAGAGCCGTCCTCGGCGACTGGACTTCTTATACCGCTTCATCATCTCCGCCTGCCGGGTATCAATCACCGTCGTGACATGGAGTGGTTGGTGCGGATTTCCAGAAGCGATCATCTGGTAGATCACCTTCCAGTCCGGCAGTCCTCCGAGATTGCGGTCGTCGATGAAGAGGTCGGCCTTGAGCTTCCGGCTGAAGTGTCTGTCCGCCTCGGTCTCCTCGGCGAAGTCCTTATTGACGGAGTAGAAGGCGATCCCCCGCTCCTCACACCACCGGACAGCTTCGTCCAGCAGCTTTCCCTCACGGACTGACCAGAGGATCAGCCGATGTCCATCACGGATCAGCTGCTTGAGTGTCTCGACTGCGCCAGGCACCTCTTTGCCGATGGCAGGATACTTATGCTCGACGATGGTTCCGTCGAAGTCTATTGCGATTATCATAGGAGCAAAGTTAGCTCTTTTTCATGAGCAGAGCGCCTGAGCAGAGAGAGGGCTGTGTCATCGGATGAAACCGGCGACACAGCCCTCGCTTCTCTATATGGAGAGATCAGAATTCGTAACCGACCATAACGAAGAAGTTAGCATTCTTCGGCGATCCGGTGAGTCTCTTCGTATCCTTCAGCTGGTCAACAAAGCCGTACTGTCCACCGACGGTCAGCAGTAGGTCATCGTACTTCAGCCCGATGCTCCCGACGAGACCACTGTCGATGCGACGCAGTTCGCCATCGTTTCCAAAGGAGTCGTGCTTCTCCGTAGAAGTGCTTCCGGCGATGTTCTTGCCATAGAGCCCGATCCCGAGGTAGGGACCGACGTTGGCGACCAGATCAAGATCATCCTTCACTTCACGACTAACGCGGAGAGTCACAGGGATGTCGAGGTAATTGAGGTCGTAAGAGAGTGCCTTGTCAGCATTGTCCTTGTAGCGCTCACCCTTCTGGGAGAAGAAGACACCCGGGCGGATGCCAAACTCAAACCCCTTGTACTCATACACCTCGAAGTCTGCATCCACGCCGATCCGGACACCTGAGTGAAGTGAACGTGTAGCTCCGGGATAGGCGGTGAAGTCCTTGAGGAAGCTACCCTGGTAACCAGCGTGAACGGAGATATCCACGTCCAGATCCAGCTCACGCTCCTCTTCGACATCCACAATCTCCTGAGCAGCCACCGGCAGTGAGAGTGCCAGAGCGGATAGTGCTGCGAGAGCACTGAAGATCACTTTTTTCATTTCTTTTACTCTATAATAACAGTGTTTACCATGTGTGCAAAGGTAGTGAAAATCCTCTCATTTACTCCGATAGTACGTTCAGCTCAGCACCGGCAGCAAAGTCGGCTCCACTCTGCGAGGAGAGCGCTGTGAAGCGGATGTAGCGTGCCCTGACGGGATGACTGAGCCGAAGGGTCTGTCTCGACTTAGAGCGCTCCATCGTGCCGCGAGCCACCTCCTGCCACTTCTCCCCATCGTTGCTGATGGAGAGGGCGTAGTCTCGGATGTCGCCATTGGTGCTCCCATCCTGACGCGGCAGATAGGTGATGCCGGCGATGGTACGCTCCTCGCCGCAGTCGAGTGCCACCCAGTGCGGATAGGCGGCGACTGTGATGGAGTACATGCTGTGCCAGATCGTGGAGGGGTCTCCGTCAAGCAGGTGAGCGACAGCCCCTGCACCGCTCTCCTCTGAGGAGACACCGCTGATGGTCACCGGTATCGTCGTGATCCGATCGTACCGATGCTCCGTGACGATCCAGTCGCTTCCCTCCGGCCAGGCGCGGACCACACCGCCACTGCGGAGGTCTATGGGACGCTCATACCGCACCGCCGGCTTACCGTCGACGGAGTAGCGGATCGGAGACGAGCCGGAGAGCGTCAGCAGGCCGGTGGCACTGCGTCTCATCGTCACCGGGAGTGCCGTTGGCGTCGCTACGACTCCATCAGCATGGAGGGGTCGGATCTGCAGCGTCATCGTGTGGGGTCCGCCCATCACCCGATCCGGTGCCAGCGGTCCGCCCTGACCGCAAGAGTTGCCTCCGAGACCAGTCACAGCGAGATCCATATGGACATATGTGCCGTCAGACTGTGGGAGCTGGTAGGGGTGGGGCGCCATCGACAGCTGCATCTGACTATAGGGCAGCACGCTCATGCTCCCGCCATGGGTCATGATCATCAGCCCTCTCTGTCCGGTCTCATCCGTCAGGCGACCGTAGCGCACCCCCTCGCGATTACCCATGCTCTGGGGCTTTGGGAAGGGGACAAATTGCTCCGCCACGCTGCTCGAGTACTCCCCGACGAAGGCGCCGGTCTCCCGGTCGGCGTAGTTATTCCACGGACCGCGACCATAGTAGGTGTAGCGGTCGAGCTCGCGCGGCAACCGCATCGAGAGTCCGATACGAGCCAGCGCCAGGGAGGGCTTATTGCTCTCCACCGAGGCGCTCAGGGTGATCGTCCCGTCCGGACTCACGGTCCAGATATAGGTGGAGGTAAAGGTGCAGTCCTCCGGTCCGAAGGGCTTCTCAGGATGATCCTTGAGCTCGAAGCGCCCACTCACCCCGCCACTGAAGTCGGTACCATAGGGCGCCCGGCTCTCCACCCGATAGAGGATCGACAGGGAGCCGTCAGCATTGGGGTGGACGTCGCGTGAGAGCACCCGGTGGCGGAGGTTGTGGAGACCATTGGCAAACCATGCCTTGGAGGCCCAGTTGTCGTTGTCCGTCGGGGCGCGGAAGGGATCCAGTCGGGGACCATTGCCCGAGGCGATCACCTCCCGACCACCGTATACAAGGCGGTCGATCGTACCCTCGCGGTCGTCGAAGCGAACCGAGAAGCCCTCGCCTGAGATCGTATTACTGTCATCGAGAGTCAGCCGGACCTTCCCGTCAAAGATCTTTGCCGAAGGGACCGCCGGGCTCAGCTCCAGCTGCTCCGCCATCTGCACGTAGCCCGCCTCAGCCCAGGGTGTCTCGTATCTTTGGCGCAACCGGACGGTGACGAAGTATTCGTGGTCACGCTTGGTGTCCTTGCGGGTAAAGGGTAGGGTCACCACCGCAGCCTTGCGCGGGGCAATCGACGGCATTTCGACCTGCTCCGTACGCACCTCGCGACCGTCCTCCAGCAGCACTGCCTCTAAGTAAAGGTCATCGAGCGTGGTGAAGTACCGCTTATTGAAGATCCGTACCGTCCCCTCATCGGCGAGAGCCACATCGCTGATCCCCACATCCTGATAGACCTTCCGCACCTCGTAGTAGGCGGGCTTAGGCTCATGCGTCGGGAGGAGGATCCCATTCATGCAGAACATCCCGCTATTCGGCTTGTCCCCAAAGTCCCCTCCATAGGCGAGATAGCGGTCACCGGTCTCCGGGTCGGTCGTCCAGAGAGCCTGGTCCACCCAGTCCCAGATCGCACCGCCCATAAAGAAATTGGTATTCTCGATCGCCTCCCAGTAGTCGACGAGGTTACCCACTGCGTTCCCCATACTGTGGGCATACTCGCTGACGTGGAAGGGGTACTTCAGGTCATACTTCCCCTGCACCGCCTCACGCATCCAGGCGATGGAGGGATACTGATTGGACCCAATGTCGACTATGTCGTTATTGCGCTCATACTGCACCGGACGGGACTTATCGAAGGCCTTGATCGCGTCATAAGCGGCGACGAAGCACTTCCCCGGGCCCGCCTCATTGCCGAGGGACCAGATCAGGATCGAGGGCTCATTGACATGCGCCGCCACCATATTCATCGTCCGCTGCACCGTGGCGTTGGTAAATTCCGGCACATGCGACAGCGATGCCTCTCCGTAGTAGTAGGCGTGGCTCTCACAATTCGCCTCATCCTCCAGGTGGAGCCCGAAGAGATTGCAAAGGTAATAGAAGATCGGGGTATTCGGATAGTGAGAGAGACGCACGTGATTGATATTCCCCCGCTTCATCAGCATGATCTCATCGATCATCTGCTCCCGGGTGATCGTGTTGCCGGTCTCGGGGCTGATCTCCTGACGATTGACCCCCTTGAGCTTGATCGGCTTCCCATTGAGGTAGAAGTAGCGACCTGCGAGGCCAAACTCGTCCTCCTCCGCCGGTGTATCCCGGATTTCTATTTTCCTAAATCCTGTGATGACCGAGAAGGTCTGAGCCACCCGACCCCGCGGATCGAGGAGCTCTCCCACCAGCGTGTAGAGGTTTGGTCGCTCTGCCGACCAGAGAGCGGCATTGCGGAGTGAGAGGGCCGACTCTGTCACCGTGGTCTCGCCCCGCGGCGTGCCGTTGAGATCGGTCGTCACGACGACGCCGGTCGGGCTATTCTCCTGACTGTAGAGGGTGTTTCGGTAGAGCGAGTAACGGACCCGCCACCCATTTGCTGTGCGAGAGGAGCGATTCCGCAGCTCGGTCCGGATATGGAGCGTCCCGTCTCGGTAGCTCTCGTCCAGGTCGGGCGTCACGGCGATGTCCCGCACCGCCACCTCCGGACTGCTCGTCAGGTAGACCGAGCGGTAGATCCCCGGCAGGCGCCACATATCCTGCGCCTCCAGGAAGGAGCCGTCACTCGATCGGTACACCTCCACAGCCACCGTATTCACCCCCTTACGGAGGTAGTCGGTGATGTCAAAGGTGGCTGTTGAGCGGGAGTCCTTGCTGAATCCCACATACTTACCATTGATCCAGAGGTAGAAAAACGAATTGACCCCATCGAAGTGGAGCTCCACCCTTCGACCGCCCCAGTCTGCCGGGACTGTGAAGTCCCGCCGATACGAGCCCACCTCGTTTCTATCCTTATAGGTGGTCCAGTCGGTCGGGGGAGTGCGCATCACACCGCCCTTCCAGTCGCCGGGCGCGACCGTGTGCTTGAAGATGTAAGGCTGATTGCAGTAGATCGGCGTGCCGTACTTCAGTGAGCCGTCGGGCTGGATCCCCGCCACACTCCAGCAGGAGGGTACGCTGATCTCATCCCAGCCAGAGACGTCATACCCCGGTCGGTAGAAGTCCATCGGCCGCTCACCGGGATTACCGACCCAGTTAAACCTCCACGCTCCGTCGAGGGACCTGTAGTACGTGCCCGGCGTCTCCGGGAGATACTGCCGGGCTGCCTCCACGCTCCTGTAGGAGAAGAAGTAGGCCGCCGGCTGCTCACGATTGAGCCCCAGGCGCTCAGGCGACTCCCACTCGGAGCCGTCAGGGGCGACTGCAGTGCCATACTCATAACCTGCGATCGGGTGGAGCTTCTGACTCTGACCCGGCAGAGACAGAGTGAGAAGCACAAGTAGGGGTAGGAAAAGTCTCTTCATCTTATGGTAGGATTGCTTATTAGGAGACCATTGCAGTGCAGAGGGTGGAAGCCTCGACAGTCACACCTGGAGGGGGTCTGACGCAATGATCCTTGTAGCGTAAAGATACCCCTATTTCCTGAGATCCTCTCTATGCCGCCCCCGGCGAGTCAGCAGTGACGCATTCGAGAGACACCGTAGCCATTCATCTAATAGTGAAGAGTGGGGAACGAAGCACCCCTTGTGGGTGCCCGCTCCATAGCCTCGGGTCAAGGGGCGTAGCCCCGAAGACCCGTGGACCGGGCAATGCAAGCAATCCCGCGACCCCGCCAGGGTGTCGCACTCATTGCCAGACTGGTATGTGCGACACCCTGGCGGGGTCGCTGAAGGCTCTGCTCGGCGACCCACAAGGGATCGAGGGGGTAGGGAAGGGTCTTTGTACATCGGTCACCGCTTCGCGGATGACCGATGCCTATGGAGCGAGCACCCTTCGGGTGCCTCACGGATAAGCCCTCTAGGTATATGATTACCCCAATGCTCAAATGCGTCACCCCTGCCCCGGCGAGTCAGCAGTCAGGTGTCAGAGCGTGCGCTGAGGACGGCATCAGAAGTCCCTCACTCTCAGACCCATTTCTAATACCGGTAATAGGCGCGACTAATACCGGTATTAGTGAGATCTATTACCGGTATTAGTTTGACCCGAGATC
>NZ_AQWR01000058.1 GCF_000375645.1 Porphyromonas bennonis DSM 23058 = JCM 16335
CTTAAAGCAAAGAAGTGATAATCCCTGTCGCTGTGCAATCCTGTCGACTGATCCCAGCCCTGCTGCTGCCGCATGCCGATCCCGCAGGGGCGAAGCCCCGGAGGGATCATCGCTTTTTAGACCGGGTGTCGAGGCACGAAGTGCCGAAGACCCCGGGAAACGACGACGCATTCAAGGTATACGACCCCGCTAGGGTGTCGCACATACCAGTCAGTCAATCAGTGCGACACCCTAGCGGGGTCGCGGGATCGCTTTCAACGCCTGACCCCCGGGTCGTCGGGGCTACGCCCCTCGACCCGGGTCTAAAAAGCGGGCACCCCTGCCGGGGTGCTTCGTTCACCACTCTTTACAATGAGTTGAATGGTTTCTGTACCACTCAAATGCGTCACCCCTGGCCCGCCCTCGGCAAGATCGCCTGAGACCTGCCATCCGGATGACCGAGAGACGCCCTCAAACTAATACCGGTATTAGTCATCACTATAGTCGGTATTAGTCAACACTAATACCGGTAATAGAAAACTCTATTATCGGTAATAAAAGTGGCAGGCAATCTCTGTGTGCCCCTCCCGGCGACCCACAAGGGGTCGAGTCATAATGCCTATGCTATAACATCGGTCTTCGCCACTTCGTGGCTCGACCGATGCCTAGGGAACGGGCATCCTTACGGATGCCAACATGCCGTTTATTTGACGTTTTCGTGTGCCCCCCTGCGGGATCTACTCAGGCAGGATGGCACACCGGCAAGGGGACTTACTGTTTCGCCCGGATGTCGAGGGACGCTGCGAATCGAATCTCTGCGGATGGTGAGTGTCACTGTGTAGAGTTTTGGTCATGAAAAGACAGAAAGAGACTCGAAGAGACAACCCCTGCCGGTGGAGGTGGTATATTTGCACCACTTAAGCTTCCGGACAAGTCACGCGTTTCCTGATCGGTCGCCCCTGAGTTGCCCTCTGGACTGTAGGAGGAGACCCTAAGGTCGGAGTGCGTTAAGACGGTGCAGCATCATGTCTGAGAGAGCTTCCTCAGTCAGGTCGAGGTGACTTGCTGCCCGGCTATAGATCGTCCGGAGCGGGAGATCGCTGTCGTCGGTCTCGAGGAAGAAGGGGAGCGTAGGGACCGCCTCCCAGTGGTACTTCGGATGAAGGCTGACCCGGATATGCGCCTCCTCCAGCTGACGCAGGAGCTCCGGCTTTCCCCTAAATCCATGGACCACCCAGACGCCCTCCGGATGAGCACGCCGCTCCCTCAGGAGGAGGTGCCAACCGCCCACCACGTGTAGGATGAGGGGACAGCAAAGCTGATCGGCGAGGACGATGTGACGTCGCACGAGAGCGGTCTGCTCCTCCATCGACCACGAGGAGCGACGGTCCCAACCGCACTCTCCGATGCCGAGGAAGCGCTCACCCAGCTCATCGCTCCGCCGGAGGAGCAGACCCCCCGGATCGGCGTAACGACGCTCATCCATCGGATGGATCCCGACAGTGTAGAGGTCCGACCGATCGTCAGCCTCCTCGTCCGGCATAAGCGAGCGAACCGCGATGACTGTGGAGTCACCGCGGTAGCGCTCTATATTATGTAGGTGGGTATGGAAGTCAAGCAGCCTCATGGCACAGGGTCGTAGCCACTACCACCCCAGGGATTGCACCGCAAGAGACGCCAGATAGCCAGGAGCAGCCCCTTGATCGGACCATGCTTCCGGATCGCCTCGATCGCATACTGGCTGCAGGTGGGTGTGAAGCGACAGGCGGGAGGCGTGTGGGGGCTGATATACTTCTGATAGAAGCGGATCGGCAGGATCAGTAACCTACCGACGAAGGCCCCAATGCTGTGAATGATAGACCTGAGACTCATAGGGAGGACCCACTCTTTACCTCCTCACAGAGGCGGGCAATCGACTTGGAGACCGCTGAGGAGAGTCGCTCTGAGCGAGAGACATGATCACCGATATAGAGCAGTCCCACGAGGAGGGTCGCCTCCTGCTCTGCTGCGAGCGCCCTGAGCGGGCCCTTCTGCAGCCGCCACGCCTCGCGGGTGCGACGCTTGATCGTATTGCGGTCCACCGCATGGCGGATCAGCCGCTTGGGGACGGAGATAAGGACTTTGAGCGGCTCCACCGACGGCTCCTCCAGACGCCAGACGACGCGGTAAGGATAGCAGACGAAGCGACTCCGGCTCTCGAAGAGCTGCCGAATCTCCTCCCGCAGATAGAGCCGCTCGCTCTTCGTCAGCCCATACTCCTTCATATGGATCTACTCCGCCGCCTTTTTCTCCTCCTGCAGATAGTGTTCCAGAGCAGCGGTCATGCTCGGGTACTCGCGCGTCGGTGCACTGATATGCACCTGCAGACCCGCCTGCTCGAGCTCCTCCCGCGTGCCCTCGCCGAGACAGCCGACGATCTGACGGCCCTGCTGATAGTCGGGATAGGCAGCCTTGATGGCAGAGAGACCGTTGGGGCTGAAGAAGAGGAGAAAGTCAAAGGAGTCGATTTCCTCCGATGTCACATCAGCATAGATGATCCGGCAGACGTCACAGACATCCACCTTCACCTTAGTATCCTGGAGCATTGCCACCACCTCAGAGCTGCGCTCCTCTATCTCCGGCACGAGGAACTTCTCCTTATCGTGCTTGCAGATGATGGTCTGGAAGTCGGACGAGGAGCCATTCTTCTCCGGGAAGAAGATCTTGCGCTTGCGTACGGTGATAAACTTCTGCAGAAATAGAGCAACGCGCTCAGAGGCGCAGAAGTACTTGAAGTCCTCCGGCAGCGTGCAGCGCAGATCGCTCACCAGCTTGAAGAAGTGTGTAGTGATCGTCCTCGATGTGAGGATCACCGCCGTATGCTTGAGAATATCTACCTTCTGGTCCCGAAACTGCCGTGTCGTCAGTGTCTCGAAGTGGAAGAGGGGCTTAAAAACCAGCTCTAGACCATACTCCTCTGCCAGCTGATAGTACGGTGAACTCTTCTTGGGCGGCTCCGGCTGCGGTACCAGGATTTTACGTGTCTTTGTGGACATTTGTGATATACTACTGATTCACACTAAGTGAGGCGACCTTGAGCAGATAGAGCAAGGGGCCTATTTCGCAAGCGCAAAGGTACAAAATAATATGCAGGGGATAATGGCTGAGGTGACTGAAGATCCGGATCTCCCTATAACATAGGAGGACGCGGTAGACCACATAAAGCACCCCGGAGACAGTGATCAGTGCCGAGACACTCATCGGAGTGAAGAGTCGCAGTAGGAGCGGGATGAGGAGCGTATTGGCAGCGACGATCAGCAGGATCAGGTAGTCCGCCCACCAGAGGGAGATCTGCTCCGAGTGACAGAAGGTATAGACCATCCACGCCTGTACCACAGTGGCTATGATAAAGAGGAGTGCCACCCATAGGGTTACCCTCCCGACACTGAGCCAGAAGCCACTGAGCGAGAGGGAAGCGACACCACTCGACTCCGGTAGCAGAAGCGTCACTAAGAGGGACACCAGGAGGAGACTCTCCAAAAGCCCCACGACGAAAAAGCCCACAGATGGGAGCATCTCACCGACGCGAGGGATGGCACGAGAGGGAGCTGTCAGCAGGAGCAGCGCTCGACCTCGACCTCGGGGACGTATCAGCTGGTGGTAGAGCAGCACGCCGATAGCCACCAGGACGATCGCCACGGCTATCAGACTATCAGTGTAGGCGGGAGCTGAGTCGACGTACTGCGCCTCCTCATAGGTCTCAAACACCGGCCATGCAGACCTCAGCTCCTGACTCAAGGTGTCCCCCTTTGCTTAAAGTACGGTCTTACCCCTCCACCCACGGCTGAGCCGCCGGGACGGCTCGCCACACTCTCTCCGGCAGCTGAGCCAGCGCCCGATCCTCCGCCCGGTGCATCTCTGCCTCCAGCTCCGGCGTCACGTCATCCTGACCACAGAGGTGGAGTACCCCGTGGATCATCACCCGGAGCAGCTCGCTCCCGGGCGCCACACCCAGATCTGCGGCGTTGAGCCGGATCTGATCAAGGGAGATCAGGATGTCCGCCACCAGCACCTCATCATCGTCTCCGCTCGGGAAGGTGATGATGTCCGTGTAGTAGTGATGGTCGAGGAACTTGCTATTCATCTCGAGCATCTGCTCATTGTTGCAGAATTGGTAATTGAGCTCTCCAATGGTCTTTCCATAGCCCTCCGCCACGGACGTGATCCATATGCCCACCTCTCGGCGGAGAAATGGGGGGACGGCCTCGCTCTCTGAGTAATAATGAATAGCCATAGACACCTGTATTATATTAGTCGGGAAACTTCGGCCCATCGGGCGCACCCTTGCATCGCCCGGGAGGACACTGCAAAGGTAGTCATTTTATTGCACCCCACTCATTACTGATAAAAGAAATGCCCCTGACGAGCAGGGGCACTTCCAACAGGCTATTATCCCGATCCGACGAAGGGGGGATCATTGGATCAGATGGGAGCGGCGAAGCAGCGCGTCTACCGTTGCATCCCGACCCTTAAAGGCTCGGTACAGCTCCGCCGGATCCTCCGAGTCGCCCCGCTCGAGGATATTCTCCCGGAAGCGGTCAGCCGTGGCGCGGTCGGTGAGACCATTGTGGATAAACTCCTCAAAGGCATCTGCGTCCAAGATCTCGCTCCACTTGTACCCATAGTATCCGGCGGCGTAACCTCCGCTGAAGATGTGGGTGAAGGAGGGACTCATCGCCGTCCCGACCGCATGCGGAAGCAGCTCCAGCCCCTTGCGCGCCTCTGCCTCCACCTCCTCGATGTCAGTGGGTAGGGTCTCTGGATCGGTGGCATGCCACTTCATATCCAGGTAACCGAAGGTGAGCTGACGTATGCAGCCATAGCCGTCGAGGAAGAGCGCATTCCTCTCGATCGCATCGAGCAGATCGTCACCGATCACCTCTCCGGTCTGATAGTGCTTCGCAAAGGACTTGACGAAGTCGCGCTGGCGCATCCAGTTCTCATTCATCTGCGACGGCAGCTCGACAAAGTCATGCTCCACATTGGTTCCGCTGAGAGAGGCGTGCTTCACCGTCGTCAGCAGACCGTGGAGGGCGTGACCAAACTCGTGGAAGAGAGTCGTCGTTTCATCGAAGGTGAGAAGCGACGGCTTCTCATCGCTGGGTGGGGTAAAGTTGGTCACCAGGCTGATCACCGGGCGTACCCCCTCGTACTCCTCCACATAATTGGTCATCCAGGCACCGGACCGCTTCCCCTTACGAGGGAAGTAGTCGAGCAGCAGAGTCCCCAGCAGCTGTCCCTCACGCAGCACATCGTACGCCTCCACATCGGGATGGTAGACCGGCAGCTCGCCGTTGCGTCTCAGCTCGATCCCGTAGAGCTTGCCGGCGAGACCAAACATCGCCTCTACGACGGAAGAGAGCTCGAAGTAGGGTCTCGTCTGCTCCTCCTCATACTTCAGTGCCTTCTCCCGATAGAGCTCAGCATAGTAGCTCCAGTCCCACGACTCCAGCTTCGTGATCTGGTCCCGACGCTCTGCCTGACCGGCTATCGTCTCCACCTCCTCACGCGCCTTGGCGAGGTAGGCATCGCGCAGCTTATCCAGCATATTGTAGACCGCCTCGGGCGTCTTCGCCATCTTCTTGGATAGTACTAGGTCGGCATAGGTCTCGTGACCGAGGAGCTTGGCGATGGAGTGCCGCAGCCGGACGATGTCGTAGATGGTGGCGATGTTGCTCGTCTCCCTCGAGGTGTCGTAGCAGAGCGTACCTCGGTCGCGGTAGATCTGCTTGCGTGTCTCCCGATTGCTGCAGAATCGCATGAGCGCACTGTAGGATGGCATGCTGAGGTCAAAGATCCAGCCCTCTACGCCCTCCTCCTTTGCCCTCTTCCGTGCCTGCTCCAGAGCTGAGGAGGGCAACCGCTGGAGAGACTCACCATCGAGGACTGAGAGACGATAGGCATTCTGCTCCCGCAGGACGTTTTGCCCGAAGCGGAGCGTCGCCAGGCTCAGCTCCTTCCGCAGCCCCTTCAGCTCCTGTCGGCTGCTCTCCGGCAGCATCGACCCATTGTCCCGATAGGACTCGTAGGTGCGGAGAAGGAGTCGCTTATCTATACGCGAAAGCGCATCCTGAGATGCCTCGTAGATCTTCTTTACCTTGGCGGCAATGTCGGGATCAAGAGAGACCTCATTGGCGACGTCGGTCAGCTCCTCCGTCAGCTCCTCCGACAGCTCCATGAGGCGATCGTCCGCATCGCAGCTGAGGAGGTTGTAGAAGGTAGCCGACGACACATCCAACGCCCTACCCGCCTGCTCGAGAGCCAGCACGGTATTGCCAAAGGTGGCAGCCTCTATCGGCACGGAGCGGATCTCCTCCAGCTCCTCACGGTAGGTCTCCAGGTCCTCCCGCACCCTCGCAGCGAGGGTATCCGCATCCCGATGTTCAAAGTCAGGATAGAGTCTCTCCATAATCTGTCGCTATCTTCCGGACCCGACGCTCGTGGCGTCCGCCCTCGAAGTCGGTGCTGAAGAATATCTCCGCCATCTCCTGTGCCTCCTGCACCGGCACGAAACGCCCGGGCAGCACCAAGACATTGGCGTTATTATGCTGCCGGATCAGCGATGCGATCTCCGGCATCCAGGCGAGTCCCGCACGGACAGACCGGTGCTTATTGAGCGCCATCTGGATCCCCTCACCGGAGCCGCAGACACCGACACCCATATCCACCTCGCCACGGTCGAGAGCGTCACCCAGCTTGTGGGCAAAGTCGGGATAGTCGCAGCTGGCTGACCCACTGTCCGTCCCGTAGTCAATCAGCTCCACCTCGGGAGCCCACTTCGCGAGGAAGTCCCTCACCGCTATCTTGATGTAGTATCCGGCGTGGTCACTGGCCAGACCTATCTTCTGTACTCCTGCTATCATAGTTTACTTCTTTCCCAATAGCTCCATCACCTCACGGCAAACTGTCTCAGCCGTGTAGCCAAATTTCTCATCCAGCACCGTGTAGGGGGCGGAGAAGCCAAAGGACTCCATCCCGTGGATCCGCCCCTCACTGTGAGAGATCATCCCCTCCAGGGTGACCGGCAGACCGGCAGTCAGGCCGTAGCGCGGTACGCCGGGGAGCAGCACGCTCTCCTGGTAATCCTCCGGCTGACGACGGAAGAGTCCCTCGCTCGGTATGGAGACGACATTGACCCTAATACCTCGCTCACTCAGCAGCTCGGCACCGGCTACGAGCGTACTCACCTCTGATCCGGAGGCGATCAGCACAGCCTCGGGCTCCTCGCACTCGATGACGGTATAGCCGCCCCGCTCCACGCGGAGGCTGTTAGTATAGTCATTCTCGGGGAGGTTCTTGATATTCTGTCGGGAGAAGATCAGTGCCGTCGGGCTCTTCGTGTTCTCCATCGCCATTTTCCACGCCACGGTGGTCTCCTCCACATCGGCAGGACGAAGGACCAGCATCGAGTTATTCCCGGAGTGGTTACGCAGCTTCTCCATCAGGCGGATCTGTGCCTCCTGCTCGATCGGCTGGTGCGTCGGACCATCCTCACCGACACGGAAGGCATCGTGGGTCCAGACAAACTTTACCGGCAGCTCCATCAACGCACAGAGGCGGATCGCCGGCTTCATGTAGTCGCTGAAGACGAAGAAGGTACCGCAGGCGGCAATCAGCCCGCCATGCAGCATCAGCCCCATGCTCACCACCGCCATCGTCAGCTCTGAGACACCCATGTTGATGAATTGGCCGTCGTAGTTGTCCCGCGTAATCGCAGTGGTTTTCTTGAGGAAACCATCCGTTTTGTCGGAGTTGGAGAGGTCGGCACTGGAGACAATCATATTAGGTACCTGCTCGGCGAGATGTCCGAGGACGGTCGCCGAAGCATTGCGTGTCGCCTTATCCGGTGCCTGCTCGATCTGAGACCAGTCGACGCTCTTCACCTCAGGGTCCAGCCACCGCTCCAGTTCCTCTGCTGCCTCCGGCTTAGCCTTGCGCCAACTGTCGAAGCGTGCCTGCCACTCTTTCTTCTCCTCTATGAGCGTCTCACACCGCTTGGCGAAGCACTCCTGAACCTCGGAGAAAATGACAAAGGGGTCGTCCGGATCGCCGCCCAGACCGGCGACGGTGCGACGAACGTCGGCACCGGCCTTGGAGAGCGGCTGACCGTGCGTCGACACCTGATCCTCGAGCGAGCGACCGCCCTCCTTGTCGATCGCCCCCTTCGCCATCAGGGTATGACCGATGATGAGTGAGGGTTTGCCCTTGACCGTTATGGCCCCATCGAGAGCGCGACGGATCTCCTCCGGGTCATTACCATTGATGTCAAATATCTCCCAGCCCCAGGCGCGGTACTTCATCGCCACGTCCTCGCTATCCACCTCGTCTACACGGGTGGAGAGCTGCACCTCATTGGCGTCGTAAAACATGATCAGATTATCCAGCCCAAGGTGACCCGCCAGACGACCGGCCCCCTGCGAGATCTCCTCCTGGATGCCTCCGTCGGAGATAAAGGCGTAGATCCGCTGCTGCATCAGTCCCTTATCGAAATGGGCGCCCATCTTCTTCGCCGCAATGGCAGCACCCACCGCCATCGTATGTCCCTGACCGAGCGGTCCGGAGCCATTCTCTATCCCTCTCGTGATATCCAACTCAGGGTGACCCGACGTCGGACTACCCCACTGACGGAAGGCCTTCAGCTCCTCCATCGTGAAGAAGCCCTGCATCGCCAGCACGCTATAGAGCATAGAGGAGAGGTGACCGGGGTCGAGGAAAAAGCGATCCCTGGCGATCCACGCCGGGTCCTCCGGATCGTACCGGAGATACTCGGAGAAGAGCACAGCGGCGAAGTCGGCGCCACCCATGGCTCCTCCGGGGTGACCGGACGAGGCTCTCTCCACCATGGAGAGAGCAAGGATCCGGATATTATCTGCGATCTTGTGGCTTAGAGAGTTACTACTCATCGTTACGGTGTATTGAAGTAATGGTTTATTAGTCGGAGTTGTGGCAGGCATAAGCCTACGGACAAATATACCAAGACCTTTGCAAAGAGACCCCACTGCGAGGACAAACTAACAGGAGGTCCCAAGTGGCTCATACGGCTAATTCGCATTTTGATGTGCTGGGATGGGGAGGATGGTGAAAGGGGAGTTGTTGATGTGAGGGATTTAGGAGAAGTGGAGGGCGATGCGGTAGAGAAAGAAGTCGGTGTTTCTGGCTCCGTAGTTGACGCTGATGAAGCGCTGGAGGTTTTGGTTGAGAGCCTCCGCCTTGGCGTTGCTCTCCCGGCGGTAGAAGTACCTCAGAATGGGGGTGGAATTTGACCNGAGGAAGTTGGCGATGTTGCGTATCTCCTCCANCTCGCTCTCCATCCCTTCTTTGGTGATGAGCATAAGATCTGCCTCCTTTATCTTGTACTTCCGATCGCTGTACCGCGGTCGTATCGGCTCGTACCACTTCCGGATCCT
>NZ_AQWR01000059.1 GCF_000375645.1 Porphyromonas bennonis DSM 23058 = JCM 16335
CTCTGGAGCTGGTCGAGGACTTCGCGGAGGACGTGAAACTTGTCCGCCACCAGATAGGCATTGGGAAAGGTCGTCCTCGCCAGCCAATCATAATTCGGAGCCATATCCCGAGTCACACTCAAGACCTTCATCTTGGTCTTTATCGGAAACTTTGACAGGACCTGCCGAAGCTCTGAGGTTCTGAGTGTGTCGGCCATCAATGCGATCTTGCTCGTCTCCCGGTTGCTGATGATCGTGTAGCAGACACCGTCGATCGTCTTCTCATTGATCGCCATATAGGAGCCTACGTTTGACTCCTTGAGGATCGGCACCCTGATCTTTTTCCGTCCTCCCTCTCGCCGTACCTCGATGTCATCTTGATAGATCCTGCCGTCCCGCTCTGCCTCACGGAAGCCACTCAGGTAATCCTTGTACCACCGGTTAAAACGCTTTGCGTCCGCCCCGAAGACATAGGCGATAGTACCAATGCTGATCGGCTTCCCCTCGACCAATTTCTTTTAAAAAAGCACCGAACTTCGGTGTGCATTTAATCCCTTCGATCGTGTATTTGTAGGTGTTGAAATAGGACTCTCGACCGCCCTTCTCCTTCCACCGCCGGCGGCGTATGTAGATGAATGCCTCGCGACCGGCTATGGGAAAAGTCTGGATCTCGCAGGGATTCATGTAGCCGCATCGGACCACCTCCTTCGCCTCCGCCAGCTCAGGGGGATAATGGCTCTCGTCGTCCTTCTCGTCCGTATAGAGTCGGTAGACTCCGCACTCCTTTTTTACCTCCTTCAGCTCAAAGTCGCGGATGATCTCCTCCAGGACAAATGCCGATATCAGATCCCTTATCTCTGCTGTTTCCATAAGCACTGACTACTTTCTCATCTATTATCACCTCAACGAAGGTAATCTCTTCTTACTCCCCCACCCAGCACATCAAAATGCGAATTAGCCCTATTCAGCTGGTGTCGTTTGCTTTGCTCATTACATTCGATTAAAAGCTATATTTTGCCTTCGCCCATACTTCTGAGTTGTTTTTGTACGTGCTGAACATACCTTCATCGCCTCCAAACCAATCATACCCGAGAGAGAGCTGAATGAAGTCATTCAGAGAGTAGGCGGCAGTAAACCGACTAAACCAACCTTTATGATTGAGGTCGAAATAGGTGAAGTTGGAGAGTTGTAGAGTGTTATCCAACAGCTTTTTCGACACATTGAGCGTAAGAAGTGAATTGTGATGCGGCTGTGCAATCTGATCTTCGTACTTTAGGATGCTTTCAGAGGAAAACTGTGCCATCACCAACCAATCTTTGGGGGCATACCAATCGATACCCACGAGATAATTCACAGTGTTGAATCCCTTTTGTTCTTGATTAGACGCATCAGGTCTATAGCTGAAGTGCTTCCCCACATTGAAGGCTGCTTCTCCTCGTAATACCAGTTGCCCTAGAGGTTTGGATATGTCTCCTCCGAAAAATCCCATTCGGTAGTATTGCGGAGAAACGACAATGTGGGTATCTGTAGGGCGATACGTAAACACGGGCATCTTGTTCCACGTATGCAATGCGGAGAGCGAAAAGTCCACTCCAGGCAAGGTAAAAGAGAGCTTTCCACCATACTCAATATTGGCAAAATGAAGACTAGGGTGGCTCCCGTTTTCTTCCCAGACAATAGGCAGTGGGCTATCTTTGGGCAAAATGCACCATGGATTTATTGCGTCGGTAGGTAGTTTATACCCTTCAAAGATTGGCACGGCAAGCAGTTCCAGTTTCATTTTGTCGTTAAAGACGAAAAAGCGTAGGGCATTGACTGGCATCCGAATGTCATCATAGTCTTGTGCCAAGAACTCTGTCATATCCATAGGAGAGACCAAGTCGGTAATACGCACACCGTCTGCCGCTCCCCAAATGACCAATTGTCGCCCAAGGCGAAAGCCCCAATGGTCATCTCTATGGTCAAGATACGCTTCCCGCAGTTCAAAACCTGTACGCTCTTTTAATAATGCATTGTAAGTTGCGTTGAATGAGACAAAAAGCGAAGAGCCTTCAAAACTTTTACCTATCTCTCCCCTTATTCTCGTGCGCGAAGACATAAAGTTGTTCGGTTTTGCGGAGCGGACGGCATGATAGGTATCCACAAATCCTTTGACTTGCCACGATGAAGCTACCTCTTCTTGACCCCATGCGATATGCAGGGGCAAGAAGAGAATAAACAGCAACAAGAATTTTGCTGAATGACTAGTTGTATCTGTCATTAGAATCGGCCTTTTTCCAAGGTGCTTACACTGAATTGAGCCTCGTTCATAGGGGTATTGAACTTAGGATCCTTAAACTCAAGAATCGTCTGATGATTAGTCTGAACATTGGTCATATGCAGTTTTTTTGCAATCCAAAAACCAGAAATCTTCACAATGTCCGACAATTCAAGGCGACGGTGTAGCTTCCCCATCTTGTCGTAGTACTCCACCTTAACGGCGATAAGGCAGTCTTGACGAATCCACGCCACCTTTCTAGAGTAGATCTCACGTTTGTCTTTAGGCGTGTATTCCAGCTTCCAGCACTTGTGTCCGCCAATAGTCTCTTCGCCCAGCAACTGGTGGGAGTCTTCGTCTACATTGCGACTGCCCATATCATCATAGGTGAAGTCACTGCCCATAAAGTAATCCTGCTTGGCAGAAGAGCCACTGATGCGGCGGGTTTTCTTCATCGCGGGCAAGTAGAGCCATCTGTCATCGTCTTTATTAGGATTGTCGTAATCCCAAGTGAGAAAGCCTGTCCCTTTTACATCTCCGGGATATAGGAAGAACATGATACTCTTACGGTCTTTTTTCCCCGCTCCCACGTCTATGGAGTAAGAGATAAGCTTCCGCTCGCGTACCGCCCCACGCTTATTGATCAGTTTCATGACCAATTCCGATTGACGGGTATCGCCATCGGGACGATCTTTTACTTTTTGGGCAATCTCTCTGCCCGTCTGAGCCATTGCAGTGGCGGCAAAAGCCCAAACCACCAAACTTGCTAAAATAATTCTTTTCATCATGATTGATATTTTGTTGTTGATTTTATCCTATTGACTTTTCAAGCATCTTCCTGTAGGTAGCCGATTGCACCTGCAACTCTGCATCCGTACCAAAACACCCGAGAGGGCTGAGAAAACCATCGCCAGCGGAAGCATATACCTTTTCTTACCTGCGTAGTGGAGTGATCGCTTCAATACCGACGGCTTCTTTTGTTTGTTTGTATTACTCATTATGATTCAATTATGTTTGTTTGTTCTTTTGGTCTTTCAATAGTGTTCGTCTCCTTGCCAAACAGACGGAACTTCTGGATGAGTATAGGCGTCACAAAGAGGTCAGCAAGCAGTGCCGACAAGATCCCTGCCACAGATAGTATGCCCATATGTACAAAGGAGAGTCCCTCTGATGTGGTGTATACAGCGAAATTGGCACAGATTACTACGCTTGTTAAGACGATTGGAGTACCAATGGTGTGGAATGAACGAAGGATCGCATTCCTATAATTGCCCTTACGGTCAAACTCAAGATGACTATGATTGATGAAGTGTATGGTATCGTCCACAGCCAAGCCGAGGATCATCGGCATAATAGTGGCCGTCATCATATCCAATGGATAGCCCAGCCACCCCATTAGTCCGCCAACGACTAGTGCCGGTGTGATATTGGGGATTAAACCGACAAGCCCTATGCGTACACTGCCGAAAACGATCATCATCAGTATACCTATAATAAGGAGAGAAATGGCGAACGAAACCATTTGCCCGCGTGCGATATACTGCATCATTACGGTAAATTGTGGGATACTTCCAACGGTAGTGACCGCTGCATTGGGGAAGAGCCTCTGTGCGTAAGCAATTATATCGTTCAACTCTCGCTCCGTTTCCCCAGAATCGTATGAATTCATCTCCACCATCAGACGAAGACGGCGGTAGTCGTAGTCTATCCAATACTCAGCTTCACTACCTCCCGCATTTTCGTAAAGGAGCAACAGCTGTGCAACCTCATCAGGGTTATGGGGGATGGTATAATAAGAAGGATTACCGTCATGGAGCGTTTGATTTAGGTCTTTGAGTATATTCAATACCGAGGTCGTTCGTTTGGTCAACTTATACCCACCAGCATGCTGTGCAAGGGAGTCCAATCGCAGTAGCATTGCTGGAGACTTTGCCAATCCATCTTCTGGGAAGTCAATCATTACATCGTAGGTATAAACAGACCCAAGTTCGCTTTCTCCCACCTCCAATAGGTTGTTAACGTAATCAATCTTTCGTCCCATCGTTCGCTCTACATCAAAAGCCGTCTCTATTTTGGTGAATTGGTAGATAAGAACCACAGAGATAATCCCAGTGAGCCATAGTATCAAAGTGCCATGCCTGAGTACACTCTTGCCTAAGCTTTCCAGCTTCTGATCCATCCATCGCCCACCAGTCTCCTGTACCTTGGGGTGAGGCTTTCCGTCCTTGCCAAAACTGAGGAGAATGGGCATCAAGGTGATGGAGAAAAGAAATGACAGCATCACACACGAAGAGGAGGCTATTCCGATAAAACGCATCGGCTGCATAGGAATGGCAAGGAATGAAAGCAAGGAAGCGAAAGTGGTGAGTGCACTGAAAAGCACTGGCCACCCCATTTCACCTACCGTTTCCTCTACGGCTTGTTTCCTTATTCCATGAATGAGGAACCTACGCTTGAAATAGGTGTATACGTGAATATTGTATGCAATGGAAACGGCAAAGACCAGCAACATAGGGATCATTACCATACCGCTGTCTATGGTCATACCAACATATCCCAGTACCCCATACACCACGATGATGGAGCTGATAGCGGTGAGAAGAGGGACGACGACCCCTCTAAATGAACGTGTCAC
Organism: Porphyromonas bennonis DSM 23058 = JCM 16335; assembly: GCF_000375645.1. GTDB lineage: Bacteria > Bacteroidota > Bacteroidia > Bacteroidales > Porphyromonadaceae > Porphyromonas_A > Porphyromonas_A bennonis. Next base: position 4,872 of record NZ_AQWR01000059.1, read on the forward strand.
CAGTAGGAGAATGAGAATGGAGACGAGGGCTGCGATACCCATTACACGTGGCATTTCCGTCCCAATCCATTTCATTTTCATCGCTGTCACATAGGGTAGCCCAGTTCCTTTGGGATGAAGTGCCTTGTACTTGTCCTTGGTGATAATATGATCTAGTTCATTGCCCGTAAGGACCTCGGGTGAAACAGGGTTCTTCCCCTTATTCCAAACAGAGTCTTCGGGAAAAGTACGTAGCTTGAGTATAATCCACGAAAGCGTCCCATCTTTGGAAATTAGTCGCTCTGCTACGTGAGGTTTCATATAAGCCTTGCGACGAATCTCTTCCAATTGCTTGGGATCCGTAGGGATCGTATCGGGGACTATCTGCTCAATGGCGATACCATCTTCGCCTCCCATCATAAACTCGATGTCGGTAAGAGAGGTGATTTTGTCGGCGTACGAAAGGCTGTCCACCATCTCGTTCGTTAGTTCACGGATCAGCTCCAGGTTGTCTTTCGTAAACGAATTGTCACACCTAGTCAGCACGGCTGCGAAGTTGTCATTCCCGAATATCTCCTTGAATTCTTCGGTCTTGACAAGCATCGGGTCGTCTTCGAGGAAGTAGTCTTCCCATGAGGCACTTACCTTGAAGTACCTAAGTCCCGATACGCCAATGGCAAGGACCAGGATAAACCCTCCCAGCACTAGCCAGCGATTACGCATCATTCTTTTGCCACGTAAGGCAAACCAATTGTTAATTCTTTCTGTTTTCATATCGTTTCATGTTACATTTATCTTGAGGTGTCTTTACTCCTAAGTGGCAATAGCCCAAAAGAGAACAGGAAGACGTTTTGTTCAAAAACAAAGCGAGCCGCCTCTGTAGGCGACTCGCTCGATAGGATGATTTCCTAAAATGAAATCTCTTATACTGCAGGACTCTGGAATAAATCCCCCCGCTACTTTGTATTTGGATAGTCTGTATCATTCATTTCATTCTTTATTGTCATTGACCACTCGTACCAAGCTTTAGTGCAATAGACATTGCCACGGCTTTGCCCACACTTATCAGCATCAAAGAGAGAAAGCCCATCAACGTCCTCTCCAAAATCATATTTCTTTCATTGCTGGTACCATATGTAATGCTCATAATACGCTCTGATGATCTACCTTCATAAGTCGCTTCCACCCACCAGTACTGAAGTGGATATATTCACCGATAAAGCATTCGATATCCTCGGAGGAAAGCTCCTCGTGCAATACAATCTCTCTCACCATACTGGTCCACCAAGAGCTGATGAAGTGTATGAAAAAAGGGGATACACTCGTATGTAGATCTGGATATAATTCTTTCATCCTTCCTAGATAGTCGATCCCAGTTATCGTGCTTTTATCAATCCATCGCTCCCAATAGTCTTCAAATCGTGTATCTCGAGTATCGAGAAATAGCAACCTAAACTCCTTGCGATAACGAGTAATCATACCCATTACCTCTTGCATATATTGACGGTGATACTCTTCTGAGGTAAAGATCTCAAGTGAAAGGTTTTTATCACTATTATGGTTTTCCAGCATATTAGTCATCGCCTCCAAAAGTGGACGCAAGACGATTGCCAGCAAATCATCCTTGCAAGGATAATAATTGTATATGTTGCTTAGCCCAACACCAGACAGCTTGGAAATCTCACGCATAGACACCGCTCTGAAGCCTTTCCTTAGAAACGCATCTCGAGCTGTATCTTGCAATAGTCTGCGTGTATGTTCCTTTGTCGTCTGCATAATAAGAACTTTATCCTACTTCTGCGAGCAAAGGTCATAGAGTTTTCTAGAGTACGCAATACCTAAAAATAGGTATTTTTCCGATCAACTTTCTTGTTATTTATGACACGATAGAACTGCGAGATGAATGATTGTTAGGCTAATTCGCATTTTGATGTGCTGGGAGGGGGAGGATGGTGAAAGGGGGGTTGTTGATGTGAGGGATTTAGGAGAAGTGGAGGGCAACTCGGTAGAGAAAGAAGTCGGTGTTTCTAGCACCGTAGTTGACGCTGATGAAGCGCTGGAGATTTTGGTTGAGAGCCTCCGCCTTGGCATTGTTCTCTCTGCGGTAGAAGTACCTCAGAATGGGGGTGGAGTTTGACCGGAGGAAGTTGGCGATATTGCGTATCTCCTCCACCTCACTCTCCATCCCTTCCTTGGTGATGAGCATAAGATCTGCCTCCTTTATCTTGTACTTCCGATCGCTGTACCGCGGTCGTATCGGCTCGTACCACTTCCGGATCCTTAGGCAGTATTTGTAGGCTTCTTCGATCTCAGGGAATTGCTTGAAGAGTATCTTCTCCCGCTCCTTTTGGTCGTCGGTCCACTCCGTTTTGCGCTTGAAAAGGAGACCCCTCGAGCGGTGTAGGAGTTGCTT
>NZ_AQWR01000060.1 GCF_000375645.1 Porphyromonas bennonis DSM 23058 = JCM 16335
GCGGTAGCAGTAGGGCTGGGATCAGTCGACAGGATTGCACAGCGACAGGGATTATCACTTCTTTACTTTAAGGCTCAAATGCGTCACCCCTGCGGGCCACACCTTGCAGAGGGGCTTGTGGTGAAAAAGCAGTACATTTGAGCAGTCGGGATGACATTTGGTTCCGACTGTCCACACATATTATATATAGTAGTCCTATTTTCTCTATGTCCGATATCGATCTGCAGCGTCTCTACGAGCGCATCAAGTCTGTTGCTGACCAGTTGGTCGCCCGGGACGACCACTTTACCCGTGCCGACCTCGCCTATGAGCTGCGGGGCGACGGCATCTCCGGGGACTCGTCGGAGGTTAGCAGGCTGGTCTGGGAGGCGTACAGGTCGCTGGGGAATGACCCCCACATCCGGGAGGCCTTCCTCAATAACAGCAGCAGCAAGAGCCTCGTCGATGAGTACCGAATCATCGACCTGATCGAGTCAAGCGACAGCACCAAGGCGGTGAGCGTGGTGACGGAGCTGCTCGAGGAGGGGAAGAGGGCGATGGACAGGGTCCTCGCGCAGGTGGACGAGGCGTCCCGGGACTATCGCCCGGGTGCGAAGCCTCAGCTCTCGCAGCAGGCGGTCGATACCATCGTCGGTACCGCCGGCATCAAGGCGATACAGGCGGAGTCGGAGGATCTCCTCCGTCGCTATGCCGGTCTGGTGGAGGCGTATAAGGAGGCGAAGGGGGACATCAAGGGGGCTATCACCGCCTACGGCGAACTGCGGGAGCAGATCCTCTACAGCTATCGGGAGTGGGTAGCGCTGCTGAAGGATCTCTTTGGCGATCGGATCCATAGCGTGGCGCCGGAGCTCTTCGACTTCGACAAGCTTCGATGGATCGATGTGGACGAGATGTATGGTCGGGCGAGGCTCTCCTTCGACAGTCTCTCGGGTCGCTCGTCGGAGCTCCTTAGCTCTATCTCGGAGGACTTCCGTGCCGGTCTCTCGGAGACGGTGCGGGACTACAGCCACTCCTCCGGTCGCCGATTTGCCCTCGTGATGGCGGCGGTCAATCTTGTCTCCCACTACAGCAAGACGGCCGGCGATACGGCGCGACTAAAGGGGCAGCTCCTCGACCTCCGGAGCGATGTGGTGCGGGATGCTTCCTCCATACAGGCGGATATGGCGCGGCTGGTGGAGGTGTACCGGACGATCAACGACCTCTACCTCTCTCGGGCGGACCTCTTCTACCGGTATGGGGATCGGGTCTTTGCGGGCGAGTGGCGGGCGCTGCGGGAGGCGCTTTACTCTGACCCCGAGGTGAAGCAGATCGTCCGCGAGCGGGAGGAGATCCATAAGCATATGAGAGAGCTGGAGGAGAATATGCTCGACGCCCGGCTCAATATCACCTATTATAAGGATCAGGTGGAGACGACGAAGGTGCTACTCGACTCGCTGGAGGGGCGCTATCAGGAAGCTCTCGAGGCTAAGCCGAAGGAGCCCAACTGGCTTCGCCGGACGGTCACCCTCGGCAAGGCTCGCGAGAGCTATGGCCGCGACCTCACCGAGTGGGACAAGTATGACGGCGAGATCGTGCGCAAGTATGAGGAGCTGAGGGTGGATCTGAGAGTCTTCGGCGAGGAGATCGACTCGCTGCAGCGGATCTACGATGAGTCACTCAAGGAGTACCACCAGTCGCGTATGGATGCCGGTGACCTGACGGAGCGTATCCATGAGCTGCAGACCCTGTCGCCGGAGATGCTGAGCAGGGCAGCGGAGCACCTTACGCCGGTGCTTAAGCTCCTCTCCATCGCTCGCGAGATCATAGAGAGCCCGCTGGAGGAGCGGCTGATGGCTCCTCAGTCTCTCAGGGAGCTGGAGCAGTCGCCGCTTCCCGCCGAGATGACGGAGCGGATCGATCGCCTCCGGCAGCGCCTGCAGGGGGTGGAGCGAGAGGCGATGCCGGTGGTTACGGAGACGGTCTCCCGCTCCGTCGCCCCCTCGAGACCCGCTGATCCTCGGGATGAGCAGCGTGCCCGACAGTTGGCTCAGGTGGCTTCTGCCCGCTCTCGTGTCGCTGCCCAGCGGTCGGCAGCGGCTGTCGATGAGCTTCTCCTGCTGCGGCAGAAGGAGCTGGCGAATAAGGTGACCGAGGACCACTACCGGCGCGAGCTGGAGCGGATCCGCGAGACCTTTCAGTACAATATGCGGCAGATCGACGATAAGTCAGCCTTCGTCGCCGAGGTTCGGCGTCGTGTCCACACCGATCTGACCGATGAGCGTGTCCGAGAGGATCTGCTGCTCCTCGCCGGGGAGGGTAGGCAGGATCTCGGGCCGGACGACCTCCGTAAGCTGCTCAGCGGCGAAGCGACACTGGACGTATAAGGCGATGCACGAGGGACGACGAGAGCAGGTGCGGCGTCAGCTCCGGCTGACTGACCCCGAGGAGCAGGCCTTCATGGACCGCGCCAGGGCGGAGGAGGCAGAGCGTCATGCAAGGAAGGAGGAGCTCCGGCAGGAGTTGCTCAGCGACCGCGACTATCGGATCATCCTCTGGGCGGACAAGTATATGGACCGCTACGGGATCGATGCGCTCATCGGTCTCATCCCCTATGCGGGCGACGTGGTGGGCTTCCTCTTCGTGATCCCGGGGCTGCGGCTCTCGACCCGCAAGATCAAGTCCCTCCCGCTGACGCTGGCGATCCTCTACAATTTCCTCATCGATGCCTGCGTCGGTCTGGTCCCCTTTATCGGTCCGGTGCTGGACTTCTTCTTCCGGGCCAATAGCCGGACCGCTAAGCTGGTTCGCGGTTTCGTCGAGGATGACCGCGAGACGATCCGTGAGGTCAATCGCCGAGCCGGCTACTTCGTCGTGGCGATCATCGTCCTGATCATCCTCGTGGCGCTCTTGGCCTACCTTTTCCTCCTCTTCTGCCGCTGGCTGATAGAGCTGGGTGGCGTCGGTGTACAATAAATAATTTGCTTATCAGTGGGGTGTAAGGGTAAAAAAGTGTACATTTGGACACGGAACATCGTCCGGGTGGGTGATCCCCCGGCTCATCCTCCACTTCTAACTAATGCTTACGTATGAACTATTATAGAAAGCCGGTCTCGATAGACGCTGCGAAGTTTGACCGCAACCTCTGCGGTCACCCCACCCACCTCTATCACCTCACCAATGGTGCCGGTATGGAGATGCTGGTGACCAACTACGGCGGCAAGATCGTCCAACTGCTGGTACCCGATCGGGATGGCCAGCCGGTGGATGTCGTCCTCGGACACGACAGCCTCGACGACTACCTCGGGACGGAGGAGCAGTACTTCGGCTCCATCATCGGTCGCTACGGCAATCGGATCGCGAAGGGGAAGTTTACGCTTGATGACAAGACCTATCGCCTGAGGATCAATAATGGTCCCAATAGTCTCCACGGCGGACCCACGGGCTTCAACTTCCGTGTCTGGGACGCCGAGCAGAGAGATGACGCCACGCTCGTCCTCCGCTACACCTCCCTCGATGGTGAGGAGGGCTTCCCCGGCGAGCTGGAGGTGGAGGTGACCTATCGCCTCCTGGAGGACAATACCCTCGACATCCGCTATAAGGCGAGCACGACTCGACCTACGGTGATCAACCTCACCAACCACTCCTACTTCAATCTCTCCGGCGAGGGAGATCCCTCCGTCCATGACCACATGCTGAGGCTCTTCGGATCGAAGTACCTCCCGACGGACGACACGGCGATCCCCTTCGGCACCGCTGAGGCGGTGGAGCGGACGCCCTTCGACTTCCTCGACTGGCACGAGGTGGGCGAGCGGATCGACAGAGAGGAGAAGCAGCTCCTCCAGGCGCGTGGCTACGACCACACCTGGGTGCTGGATAAGGAGCCGGGTACCTTCGGACCCTGCGCCATCTGCTTCTCCCCCAAGAGCGGCATCTCCATGGAGGTGCAGACCGACCAGCCCGGCGTGCAGATCTATACCGCCAATTGGCTCACCGGCAATATGCGAGGCAAGGGAGAGAGCCGCTATCCCGCCCGCTCGGCGATCTGCTTCGAGACACAGCACTTCCCCGACTCGCCCAATAAGCCCGACTTCCCCTCCACGGTCCTCCGTCCCGGGGAGACCTACGAGAGTCGGACCACCTTCGCCTTCTCCACCGTGGAGATAGAGGACGAGGAGCTCTGACCATGCATTCTAACACTTTCCACAATAACTTATGACTAAAACGTACAATCAGACGAAGCCCAATTACTTGGTGCCCTTCATCATCATGGTGGTGCTGATGGCTCTGATCGGCCTGATCACCAACCTCAATCAGCAATTCCAAGCCCCGATGCAGGCCGCCTACCTCATCAAGGGCGGTAGCATGACCAATACGCTGACGACGACGCTCAATTTCGCCTTCTTCCTCGCCTACTTAGTGATGGGACCGATCAGCACGCGGTACATCGAGAAGAATGGGTACAAGAAGTCGCTCATCCTCGGTCTCGGCATCCTGATCGTCGCCTTTGCCATCTACATGTGCTCCGCCTGGTGCTTCGACACCTTTGATCTGCCCCGCTTTGAGGGTGCAATCAATGAGGCGAAGTCTATCGAGAGTCAGGGAAGCATCGCTGCCATGCAGACAGCTGCGGCTGAGACAGGCAACTTTGCCGTCGATACCGCTAAGTCCGGCGACTTCACCGGTCTCACCTGGCAGGGTCCCGTAACCCTCCCGATCGCCTACTGGATCTTCCTCATCGCCGCCTTTGTCGCCGGTACGGCGCTCACCTACCTCCAGGCGGTGGTCAATCCTTACCTCGTCGCCTGCGACGTCCCCGGCACCACCGGCGTACAGCGTCAGAATATCTCTGGTACTGGTAACTCCCTCATGACCACGCTCGGCCCGCTCTTCGTCGCCTACGTGATCTTTAGCGGAAAGAGCGGTCTGGAGGTTAATATCACCTCTCTCTACCTGCCGATCCTCTGCCTGATGATCCTCGTGGCGGTGATCGTCTTTGCACTCACCCGCATCAATCTCCCCGAGATCGAGGGAGTCTCCTCCGGCGAGGAGAAGCTCCCCGATAGCGTCTGGTCCTTCCGTCAGCTCTCACTCGGGCTGGTGACCCTCTTCTTCTACGTCGGTGTGGAGGTCTGCGTGGGTGCCAATATCGTCCTCTACGCGATGAACGACCTTGCCATGGCTGCCAAGCTCGGTGCCACGCTTGCCTCCTTCTACTGGGGTGGTATGCTGGTCGGTCGCTTCGTCGGCAGCTTCCTCAATAAGGTCAGCGCCCGCACCCAGCTGATGGTCGCCTCCCTCGCCGCTCTGATCCTCGTGATCCTCGCCATGGTGACGGAGAATCCCTACTTCCTCTGCGCCATCGGTCTCTTCCACTCCGTGATGTGGCCCTCCACCTTTGCCCTCTCCCTCAACGGCCTCGGTCGCTACACCTCCAAGGCATCCGGCATCCTGATGATGGGCTGCTTCGGTGGTGCGCTTCTCCCTGTGATCCAGGGTGCGATGGCTGACGGCATCGGCTGGAATATCTCCTGGATCCTCGTCGCCATCGGTGAGGCATGGATCCTCTTCTACGCCCTCTGGGGGTGCAAGCCCAATAAGACCGACGTCCCTGTCGCCCACACTGCAGCCTGAGTCCTTATGAGAAATAGAGAAAAAGTGAGAGCTGCCTTTGAGCAGGTCTATGACCATACAGAAGGGGTAAACCTCTACTTCGCCCCCGGTCGGATCAATGTCATCGGAGAGCACACCGACTACAATGGAGGCTTCGTCTTCCCCGGTGCCGTCGACACCGGCATCATGGCGGCGATCCGTCCCAATGGCACCGACCGAATCAATGCCTTCGCCATCGACCTCGACGAGAGAGCCTCCTTCGGTCTCACGGAGGAGGAAGCTCCCGAGGAGCAGTGGGCGCGCTACATCTTCGGCGTCAGCCGCGAGATGCAGAAGCTTGGCGTCCCTGTACAGGGCTTCGACACCGCTTTCTCCGGCGATGTGCCGCTCGGGGCAGGCATGTCCTCCTCCGCCGCACTGGAGAGCTGCTACGCCAGGGCGCTCAACGAGCTCTTCGGCGACGGCAAGGTGGACGACTTCGACCTCGCCATCGCCGGACAGATGACCGAGCACCACTACGTGGGTGTCAATTGCGGGATCATGGACCAGTTTGCCAGCGTCTTCGGCAAGGAGGGACACATCATGCGCCTCGACTGCCGCTCGCTGGAGCACGAGTACTTCCCCTGGGAGCCTAAGGGCTACCGTCTCGTCCTGATCGACACGGTGGTGAAGCACAACCTCGCCTCCGGCGCCTATAATCAGCGCCGAGCCTCCTGCGAGCATGTGGTGGAGGCTCTCCGTGAGGCCTACCCCGACCGCAAGATCGAGTACCTACGCGATGCCGACCTCCATATGCTGGACAGCATCCGGGACAAGGTCTCCGCTGAGGACGCGCTCCGAGCCGAGTACGTGATCGAGGAGATCGACCGCGTGCTGGAGGTCTCCGATGCACTCAAGGCGGGGGACTACCCCACCGTGGGGCGTAAGATGTACCAGACCCACTGGGGCCTCTCGATGAAGTACGAGGTGAGCTGTGAGGAGCTGGACTTCCTCGTCCTCGAGGCACTCCACAGCGGCGTCACCGGGTCCCGCGTCATGGGCGGAGGCTTCGGTGGCTGCACGATCAATCTTGTCCGCGATGAGATCTACGACAGCTTCATCGCCCGCGCCACCAAGGCGTATGAGGAGAAGTTTGGTCACGCCCCCAAGGTCTACCCCGTCATCATCGGTGATGGTGCCCGTCGCTTAGAGTAAGGCGCCGATCCGTAATCCACTACAGGAGAGAGAGTCCCATGCGGCCCTCTCTCCCTTTTTTTTATACCCTTCTGTGTCTTGCACTCCCTGTACCAGGGTGACGCATTTGAGCTTAACGGCAAAGGTGATGTTCAATGTCGCTGTGCAGTCCCCTCGACTGATCCCCGCTCTGCTACTACCTCCTGCCGATCCCGCAGGGGCGAAGCCCCGGAGGGATCATCGCTTTTTAGACCGGGTGTCGAGGCAC
>NZ_AQWR01000061.1 GCF_000375645.1 Porphyromonas bennonis DSM 23058 = JCM 16335
GCGGGGTCGTATACCTTGAATGCGTCATCGTTTCCCGGGGTCTTCGGCACTTCGTGCCTCGACACCCGGTCTAAAAAGCGATGATCCCTCCGGGGCTTCGCCCCTGCGGGATCGGCATGCGGTAGCAGCAGGGCTGGGATCAGTCGACAGGATTGCACAGCGACAGGGATTATCACTTCTTTGCTTTAAGGCTCAAATGCGTCACCCCTGCACCTACGCTCTCAGCCGGATTGGGGTACCACGCCCGAGACTCCACGACCACCTCTCTTGTTTCTGCTTACGCTGTGAAATGCTCTGTCTTTCAGAGAGTAAGAGTGTGTCTCTGGACGCCGGTGCACAGTGATCCGGACAGCCGTGGATCTAATACCGATATTAGTGATCTCTATTACCGGTATTAGAGATCACTATTACCGGTAATAGATTTACTTCTGTTCGGGTGACCCGGTGAGAGTCTCCGGATGTGCTAAGCGCAGTAAGCAATTAGCCCGACTTGGTTTTTGCTCGGAAGAGCTTATCTGGGGCGATAGTGTGGATTGTGTTGTGCGTATAAATTTCTGGTTGTTAGTACTCTGTGTTGATTTTGAGAGGTCGTATTCTATTAGTAGACGGATTAATGTGAAAATTTAGTATCCCAAAACCTCCATTTTTCTTGATTAGTCCGATTCTTTTTTCCATACATTTGTCTGAGACAAGACAATTACAATCACCTTTAAAACCAAACCCAACCACTTATCATCTATGATTATAAGCATTCCGCGTGAGATCATGCCCGGTGAGAGTCGTGTCGCAGCGACTCCGGAGACCGTAAAGAAGTTCGTCGCTGACGGCTGCGAGGTCCTCGTAGAGGCAGGTGCAGGAGAGCCTTCCTTCCACCACGACAAGGACTACGAGGCTGCCGGTGCCAAGCTGGTGACCGATACCCAGGAACTCTTCGACAAGGCCGACGTGATCCTCAAGGTCAAGGAGCCGCTCTTCAATGAGCAGCTGCAGAAGAATGAGGCAGACATGATGCACGAGGGGCAGGTGCTGATCACCTTCATCCACCCCGCCTCCCCCGTCAATCATGAGATGGTGAAGAAGCTCGCCCACAATGGTGTCGTTGCTCTCACCCTCGATGGTGTACCCCGTATCTCCCGCGCTCAGAATATGGACGCACTCACCTCGATGAGTACCTGCGCCGGATACAAGGGTATGATCATGGCAGCCAACGACCTGCCTTACTTTATGCCTCAGATGTTTACCGCTGTTGGCCAGATCGTCCCCGCCAAGGTGATGGTCATCGGCGTCGGCGTTGCCGGTCTGCAGGCTCTTGCCACCGCCAAGCGTCTCGGTGCGATCACCTACGCTGCTGATATCCGTCCCATGGCTGCAGAGAATGCCAAGTCTCTCGGTGCTCAGGTGGTAGATACCGGTGTCGATCCCAAGCTCGCTGTCGGCGAGGGCGGCTACGCTATGCGTCTCCCCGACGATGTGCTGGCTGCAGAGCGTGAGAAGCTCTACCCCACGATCAAGGAGATGGATATCGTCTTCTGCTCCGCACTGATCCCCGGTAAGGTCGCTCCTACGATCATCACCGAGGAGATGGTCAAGGGGATGAAGAAGGGCGCTGCCATCGTCGACATCTCCATCGACCAGGGTGGTAACTGCGAGTGCACGCCTCCCGGAAAGCACGAGCGCATCCACGATGTCATGATCAACGGTATCAAGAATATCCCCGGACTGCTCGCCAATAGCTCCACCTGGATGTTCTCTCAGAATATCTACAACCTGACCAAGTATCTCACTCACGACGGCAAGATCGTCCTCGATCCTCAGGATGAGATCTGCAAGGGTATTACCGTGACCAAGGACCGCAAGATCGTACATGCCGGCTGCCTCGAGGCGCTCGGTGCAGACGGTCCTCTGGAGTGCTAATCATCTAATCACCATGAGCCAAATCGATTTTCCTGGATAGGGAGACCGGTTTGGCTCTTTTTTATCTCTTATTGATATGGCTTCACCACTAGTCTTAGTCCTGGTCTTCATAGTGTCCGCAGTGGTCGGATACTTCATCATCCGGCAGATCCCCAGTCTGCTCCATACGCCGCTGATGTCGGGTATGAATGCACTCTCCGGCATCACCATCGTCGGTGCCATCATCGTCGTCTGCGAGACGGTGGAGTGCATCGATGCTTACGGGGGGGACTTCCGCTACTACCTCGCCCTGATCCTCGGCGGCATTGCACTCATCCTGGCGATGATCAATGTCGTCGGCGGCTTTGGCGTCACGGAGCGGATGCTCAAGATGTTTCACCACAGCAAGTCCTCCAAGGGCGGTAAATAATCAGTCCTATGATGTCAGTACTCACTATTATTATCCCCCTCCTCGTACTCGCCGGTCTCTGGATGATGAGCCGTGTCTCGTCGTCTGTCAATGGTAACCGGACCAGCATCCTGGCGATGATCCTGGCGATACTCGTCGCCTTCTGGGGACACGGTATGGTGCCACTTCTCTGCACCCTTTTCTTCATCCTCATCGGTCTCGTGATCGGCTTTATGATGGCTCGTAAGGTCAAGATGATCGAGATGCCTGAGATGGTCGGACTGCTCAATGGTCTCGGTGGTGGTGCCTCGGCACTCGTCGGTATCGTCACCCTGATGGGCATCACCTCGCCCGAGGTGTCGATCACCTCGGCCGTCATGCATGCCGACTCCTTCTCACTGGGGGCCTTCGAGTCCTCTACCGGTGTCCTCGCCGTGATCGTCGGTATGATCACGCTCGTCGGTAGCCTCATAGCTGCCGGTAAGCTTCACCGCGTCATCGATGGCCGACCCAAGGTGATCAAGAATCACAGCCTCTACCTCACCATCGCCCTCGCCCTTTGCGCCGTCTTCTTCATCTGGAGCTTCTTCGGTGTCAACGACGGCAACGCCGCCTGGATCATCTGCCTGTCGGTCCTCTTTGCCGCCCTTTTCGGTGGGCTCTTCACCATCCGCGTCGGTGGTGCCGATATGCCGATCACGATCTCGCTCCTCAACTCGCTCTCCGGTGTCGCCGGCTCTATCGCCGGTATGGCTATCGGCAACGTGATGCTGGTCGCCATCGGCGGTATCGTGGGTGCCTCCGGACTCCTCCTCACGCAGATTATGTGTCGGGCGATGAATCGCTCCCTCGGAGATATCCTCCTCGGCAAGACCGCTGCCCCTGCGGGGAAGAAGGCTGCCCCCAAGGCTACAGCCCCCGCCGCTGCCCCTGCTGCTCCGGCAGCTAAGAAGGAGGCCTCCCTCCCGGAGATCCTCCACGATGCGAAGAAGGTGATCATCGTCCCCGGCTACGGTATGGCGCTCGCGCAGGCACAGCATCAGGTGAAGCAGCTCGCCGACACGCTTCGCCGCAATGGCGCCGAGGTTCGCTTTGCCATCCACCCCGTCGCCGGTCGTATGCCGGGTCATATGAATGTCCTCCTCGCCGAGGCGGATGTGCCCTACGATGACCTCTTCGAGATGGAGCGGATCAATGATGACTTCAAGGACACCGACCTTGTGATCGTGATCGGAGCGAATGATGTGCTCAATCCTGCCGCTCGTGAGGCGGAGGGCACACCGATCTACGGCATGCCGGTGCTCAACGTCGATCAGGCGAAGCACATCATCATCTGCAACTACGACCTCAAGCCGGGCTACGCCGGGGTGGAGAACCCCCTCTACACCCGCAAGGAGGGCGTGACGATGTGTCTCGGCGATGCCAAGGAGACGGTGGCTGACCTGGTCAGTGCCGCTACTCAGGCACCTGCCAAGGCGGATGCCGCTCCCGATGATACCGCCAAGCTCCTCCACGAGGCTAAGGAGGTGATCATCGTCCCCGGCTACGGTATGGCACTCGCACAGGCGCAGCACGAGGTGAAGCACCTTGCTGATGCCCTGACCCGCAATGGCGCACACGTACGCTTTGCCATCCACCCCGTCGCCGGGCGTATGCCGGGTCATATGAACGTCCTCCTCGCCGAGGCGGACGTGCCCTACGATGACCTCTTCGAGATGGAGCGGATCAATGACGACTTCAAGTCGACCGACCTCGTGATCGTGATCGGAGCGAATGACGTACTCAATCCTGCAGCCCGTGAGGCTGAGGGCACGCCGATCTACGGTATGCCGGTGCTCAATGTCGATCAGGCGAAGCACATTATTATATGTAACTACGACCTCAAGCCGGGCTATGCCGGAGTGGAGAACCCGCTCTACACCCGCCAGGAGGGCGTGACGATGTGCCTCGGCGATGCCAAGGAGACGGTAGGTGACCTCCTCGCTAAGACGACCGCACCCCTTGCCGCTGCCGGTGAGCCGACGGAGCTCTCCGATGAGGGTGCTCTCCTCCACGAGTCGAAGCGGGTGATCATCGTCCCCGGCTACGGTATGGCACTCGCACAGGCGCAGCACGAGGTGAAGGGGCTTGCCGACACGCTTCGCCGCAATGGGGCAGAGGTTCGCTTTGCCATCCACCCCGTTGCCGGTCGTATGCCGGGCCATATGAATGTCCTCCTCGCTGAGGCGGACGTGCCCTACGATGACCTCTTCGAGATGGAGAGGATCAATGACGACTTCAAGGACACCGACCTCGTGATCGTGATCGGTGCGAATGACGTCCTCAATCCTGCTGCTCGTGAGGCTGAGGGCACGCCGATCTATGGTATGCCGGTGCTCAATGTCGACCAGGCGAAGCACATCATCATCTGTAACTACGACCTCAAGCCGGGCTACGCCGGAGTGGAGAACCCGCTCTACACCCGCAAGGAGGGAGTTACGCTGAAGCTTGGTGACGCCAAGGAGACGGTGGCTCAGCTCGCTGCCGAGGCTGCCGCTGCACCCTCGGAGGTGAAGAAAGCCACCGGTGGTCCCGACCTCTCCAAGGTGCTCACTGATGCGAAGAAGGTGATCATCGTCCCCGGCTACGGTATGGCGCTCGCACAGGCACAGCACCTGGTGAAGCAGCTGGCGGACACCCTGACCCGCAAGGGCGCAGAGGTTCGCTTTGCCATCCACCCCGTTGCCGGTCGTATGCCGGGTCATATGAATGTCCTCCTCGCCGAGGCCGATGTGCCCTACGATGACCTCTTCGAGATGGAGCGGATCAATGACGACTTCAAGGACACTGACCTCGTGATCGTGATCGGAGCCAATGACGTCCTCAACCCTGCCGCCCGTGAGGCCGAGGGTACGCCGATCTACGGCATGCCGGTGCTCAATGTCGATCAGGCGAAGTACGTCATCATCTGCAACTACGACCTCAACCCCGGCTACGCCGGAGTCCCCAACCCGCTCTACGAGCGTGAGTCCGGCGTAACTCTCCTCCTCGGCGATGCCAATAAGACGGTCGCTGACCTCGTCGCCGCTGCCAATGCCTAAGGCATAGCTTTAGAGTTATACTTCAATACAAAGGGGCTGCCTCACTTCTCGGTGAGACAGCCCCTTTGGCGTATATTGTGACAGTTGTTTCAGCTAGGAGACAGAATGCGTCTCGATCACCCTACGTCGTGTCGCTGAGCGCTCTGCTCGCTTACTTGTAGGTGATCTCGAAGGTGGTTCGGAGTATTTTTCCTGCGAAGTCCGGTATGAAGTCTTTGCTCTTGGACTGCAAGTTCTCCGTGGTGACGATCTTTACCGGACGACCCTTAGCGTCAAGGGTGTAGTCGAATGTGGTGGTCATCTCGACGGGTAGGTTGCTGACCGGCATCTTTAGCGTGCTGACTCTCTTTGACGGGAGGTAAGCGGGCGCTTTGCCAAACCACATCCCGGGTAAGGGGATGTCGGTGAACTCTGGGATGTAGAGGACCATAAGCCCGGCGGGGTCCTTTGTCTTACTGTAGGTAAAGGTCGTGTGTGAAGTCATATCCTGCGACTCGGCGATACTAAGCTGGCGCTCTGAGATCAGGTCTCCCTCCCACCTGAAGGTGTAGACTCCCTGCTCTTCGTGCCTGAGTGACTGGAGGTGTCCCTCGGTGTCGTAGGATGCTGAGAAGAAACTCTCGGCTCCGCTCGTTTTCTCCCCAATGATATAGCCGCTGGCATTTGTCTGAAACACCTGAAGCTCAGAGGGAAAGGAAACGGTCATCGTGCCATCTCCATAAATGATGGGCCAAGTCTCGCTGTGGGGACCATCGTCACCAGTTATGCTGACCGTCATAGAGGACACCCGACCCTCCTTGCCGTAGGCGTACTGAGTGGTCATATCTTTCTTTGAGGAGTTGATTAGGTCCTCTACCGTCACAGTGAGTGATGATACGAGTGCCCTCTCCTCCGCGGGTGGAGGGGTCGGCTGATCCTCCCCGCCATTGCAGTTGCAGGAGGGGAAGGCTACGGCACCCAGCAGAGCCAGGGCTACTGTATAGAGGTACTTCTTGGATGACGTCATAAGAGTATAAGTAGTTACTTGGGTTTGTTGATTTCGCTCGTGAGGGTAGTGACGGTGCCGTCNCGGAAGGTGGTACGGATGGTGAGCGTCTGAGGCTCGGCGAAGTGGGGACTGTCCGACGTGAGGAATAGCTGTGGCTCTAAGTAGTCCATAGATGCGAAGTCTACTCTGTCCAGAGGCGATAGGATCACCTCATAGAGACCNTCACGGAGATCCCAGTCCTCCTCCCCAGTTCGGTCATAAGCCTGCGCCACCAGCTTCATATAGGCTTCGCTCCGGACGTGGAAGTCTGCCGGCATTCTCTGCCTGCCGGGATTGTCGAGATGCTTCGCATAGCGGTCATGGCAGCGACCGAGGAGCCAGAAGTGCGCATTGAGTACACTCCCCGCCGGCTGATCC
>NZ_AQWR01000062.1 GCF_000375645.1 Porphyromonas bennonis DSM 23058 = JCM 16335
TCTTGCCCGCAACCTACGCAGAGGAGCAGCAGGAGGACGACGAGAGAGCCGTATAGTATCTCATTCTTCATCTTCATCACTATCCTATTTATTTATCTCTCGATCTCCGCCAGCCCATAGAGCGCCTCGAGGTACTCTATCCTGTGGAGGTCGGCCGTCTGCCTGGCGGCCGTGTACTTCGTCAGGAGCTGCAGCGCGTCCCGGCGTGTCATCACGCCCTCCTCCACCTGCACGGCGGAGCGGTCGTTGATGTTCTTGCGCAGTGCCACGATCTCCTCGTCGAGTCGCATCTGCTCGGCGCTCTGCTGCACCTTATGCCGTGCCTGTGCCAATTCGGCAGAGGTCTTTTGCTCAAAGGTCTGCCGCTGCATCTCCGCCATCTCCGTCATGCCCCGGAGTTGGGTCCGCTGCGCCCCGAGGCCATAAAGCTGACCAAAGGTCCACTGGAAGCTCAGCCCCACCATCCCGAAGGGGTGCGCCCCGGGCTTAAAGAAATTGGGGTACGGATTGGAATACATCGCCGTGGCGGTCAGCATCACCTGTGGCACCAGCCCGGCGAGGTAGCTGTCGTAGGTCGCCTGCGCCTCTGCCGTCAGCGCATCGTAGTACCGGTGCTCGGGACGAAGTGGGGCGATCCGTCCGCCGGCAGGAGCCTTGGGCTCGATCGGGGTAGGGGGCAGGACCACCTCCGTCCCCACGCCCAGCGGGAGACCGGTGTAGATCGTCAGCGCCTCCAGCAGTGCCCGGCGCGTCTCCTGCAGTGCCGCACGGTCCTGAGCCGCCCGCAGCAGCTCCACCCGGATCTCCTCCGCATCCGCTCGGGTGCCCACGTCATTCGCTATCGCCACCTCGACCCGCTCCTCCTGACGGCGAAGCTCCTCGATGAGCGTCGCCTGGAGGGCTGTCTGACCGTCCACCTTGAGCAGTCCGAAGTAGATCTCCGTCACCGACTTGCGCACCTCCCTCAGCACCTCCTCCATCCGGGCGTCGCTCTGAGCCTGCGACGCTCGCATCACTGCCCCCTCGGCGGCGGCATGACCACCGTCCCAGAGCAACTGGGCGACCGATATGCCGACGCCCCGCTGCATCTTGGGGATCGAGGGAATCTTGATCTGTGAGGCAATGCTCGCCATCGTCTCATCCATCATGCCGTCCCACACCTCCTGGGTGAAGCCCATTTGCTTAAGGAAGGAAGGGATCGCCACCTGCAGCTTCTCCCCCTTGATCAGGTCTTGTTTCGTCGGATTAGGCACATCGGAGAGGTAATTGACGCCTCCGGTAAGGCTGATCTGGGGGATATAGACGTACTTCATCGCCCGGCTGCTCTCCCGCACCACCCGGTCCATCACCTCCCGCTGTCGGAGGAGAGGGAAGTGGCTCTCTGCTGCTGCGCGCACCTCCTCGAGGGTGATCGTCCGGAGGGTATCCCCCTCGGCGCGAAGCGGGAGATAGCCCGCCAGCAAGGCGACGGCGAAGAGGATATATCGTATAGGCTTACTCATATGATTGGCTCTCATAGGGTCGTAGATCTCCACAAATCTACCAGTTTCTCGCCAACTTTTGTGAGCAAAGGAGGTTCCTCTAAGGGGTGAAGCACATGAGCATTGGGGTAATCATAGACCAAGGGGTCGGTCGTAATGGCGATCGTTGGAGGGAGCGACCAGCAAGGGGTCGCATATATATAAGGTGTCTCGCCGGTGACCCGGGGTCGTCGGGGCTGCGCCCCTCCGACACCCGGCTAAAAAGCGGGCACCCCTGTCGGGGTGCATCGTTCACCACTCTTCACAGTGAGTTGAATGGTTTCTGTACTACTCAAATGCGTCACCCCTGGGGCTGACTATGGTGATATGCTTCGATTTTAGATTTATTTGGTATCTTGGTCTCAGAAAGTTCACTTGACCATACTTATGATATGAAGAGACTATTACTATCACTGCTGATGCTGCTCACTTCGCTCTCCGCACTGGCGGGAGATCGGCTGGAGGTGGGTGTCTTTGCCGGGCATGGAGGGGCTCAGACCTGTGTCGAGGAGACCTACGCCGCTCTGCTGATGGACCGCTCCATCACCCCGCACTACATCTACAGCCGGGACATCGCCACCGGCGCACTGGATCGGCTCGATGTGCTGATCCTGCCCGGAGGCGGCGGCTCCACCGAGTACCTCAACTTTGGCAGCCTTGGCGCTGAGAAGATCCGCCACTTCGTCCGGCAGGGTGGGGGACTTGTGGGCATCTGCGCCGGTGCGTATGAGCTCACCGATACACCCGACTACGCCTGCCTCCGGATGAGCGGGGCAAAGGCGATCGACATCGAGCATGACACTCGGGGGTTGGCGGTCTCTAAGGTGACCCTCACCCCGGAGGGGAAGAGCTTTTTTCCCGAGCTGGCCGATCGAGATACACTTTATATAATGTACTACGAGGGTCCGGTGCTGGTCCCGGACGACAAGGGCGAGATCGCCTACACCTCACTCGCCACGATGGAGAGCGACATCCACGAGTATGGTGTCCCCGGTGGGGTCACCAACGATAAGCCCTTCATCATCACCGGTGCGTATGGCTCCGGCAAGACCCTCTCCGTCATCGGACACCCTGAGAATACCCCCGGCATGCAGTGGATGGTCCCGCGTATGGCGCATATGGTCTCCTCGCTGGCGGTTGCCGAGCAGATCGATCCGAAGTTCATCGATCCCGGTCACTTTGAGCGGGAGATCAAGATGAATGAGGAACGACGCCGCTACGAGAGCGATGCCTACGATCTGCTCCTCTACGCCGCCCCCGAGAAGAAGGTGGAGGTGCTGGACACGCTGATGGAGATGAATTCCTGGAGTGCCAAGGGCTGGATCCAGGGTCTTCTTTACGATGAGTCGCCGCTCGTACGAGCGGCAGCCGCTCGCTGGCTCGGCAAGACCACTTACCTCCGCTACCGGGATGACCTCGTGGCTCTCCGCTCCGCTGAGACCGATCCGGAGGTGCGGCAAGCTGTCGAGGAGGCGCTCCGGCAGATGGAACCCTAATACCCGAGATTGGCAAATGCGGATGACAAAAGCGACATAATTCGCTCGGCTACGCTCTTTACTCCCTTTTTCATGCGTTAAGAAGGGCGAGAATTGTAGTTAGGACAAAAAAATGTTACATTTGCCTCGTGATTACAGCCCAAAGTGTAACCTGTTGGATACCGAAGGCTTAGCATAGATAACGAACATTAGAGATTGAAACCTATTTAGATTATGAATACCAGGATTTTAAGCCTATCCCTCCTAGGGTTGCTCGCCATTTCGGCAAGCGTCTCCGCACAGGAGGTGACCTCCCAGGAGGAGTATCTTGCCACCACCCCGGCAAGGAAAGTTGCTTTTGAGCCCTCTTGTAGGCACTGGTTTATCCAGGCTTTCGGGAGTCTATCTATGCCTTTTGACATGCAGTGGAGTCACGACTCCCAGGCAGAGCTTCGGCGAGATGCTGACTTCGGCGATCGTGCCAGCTGGGGTGCAGGACTTGCTGTAGGACAGCATCACAACCCCTACTTCTCTACCCGTCTTGCCTTGGACTATCACACCATCCCGGTCTTTGGCTACAATAGGACCGATGGCGAGAAGGGTCCGCTGCAGCTCCGGGCGCTCAACCCCCACTTTGACTTCATGTTCGACCTGGTCAATTACTTCTCCTCTTACGATGAGAGCCGGGTCTTCCATGTAGTCCCCTTCCTCGGCGTCGGCTACCTCGGCACCAATGTTTCCGGCTATGAGAGCTACGATACCGCTGCTCCTCATGCGCGTGGCTACTCTCAGGGTGCCTGCGATGCTAATTTCCTCAATATCTTCAATACGAAGGGTGTCAACAACGAGGACAACAATTTCTTCCGTGAGCTGGATCACTCCATTTCGGCCAACCTCGGACTGGACATCAACATCAACTTCCACCCGCGTGTGGCGCTGACTATCGAGCCGATGGTGCTCTTCTTCCCCGGTCTCGAGGCAGCGGATGCTCTCGGTGCTGTCCGTGGTGGACTGACCTGCAATCTCGGTGAGACGCTCTGGAATGGTGTACAGCCGATGGACTGGGATCTCGTCAACGGTCTGCAGAGTCAGATCAATGACCTTCGCAGCCAGAATGCCGAGCTCAGCAAGCGCCCCGTTCGCTGCCCCGAGTGCCCAGAGGTAAAGGAGACCGTAGTGGAGAAGAACTATGAGAATGTCGTGTACTTCCGTATCGACAGCTCCAAGATCGACAAGAATCAGGAGATAAACCTCTTCAACACTGCCGAGTACGTCAAGGCTAATAACACCCCGATCACCGTGACGGGCTATGCCGATGTACAGACCGGTCGTGCTGACTACAACATGCAGCTCTCTGAGAAGCGTGCCCGCAACGTGGCCGACAAGCTCATCAGCGAGTATGGCGTCCCCTCTGAGCTGATCACCATCGACTACAAGGGATCCGATGTACAGCCTTATGATGTCAATGCGTGGAATCGCGTCGTCATCATGAAGACCAAGTGATATTACCTGAGGAGTCTTACGTGACCCTAAGTTTCTATGGACCAATTTTAGGTGAGTTTAAGGGTTGTACAGCTTTTGTACCCCCATCAATGGTCAATTCTTTTTGCGGTTTTGATTTTTCTTGCCATCTTTGTCCTAAAGAAAAGCAGACGGGCTGCCGTGTAGGCTTCTTCTTGCACGAGAACAATATTTGACATTATATTTATTCACTAAACGTTAACTTATGAAAGCAAACAAGTTTAAGTTTGGCTTGCTGTCAGCTGCTGCAGTCCTCGGTCTGGGGGTTTTCTCCTCCTGCTCCAAGGACTTCCAGGGTGATATCGACGCTATCAACAAGCGTTTGGATAACCTGACAGCTAAGTTCGAGGATGGCACCTATGTGACCAAGATCGAGAAAACAGCCAATGGTATCAAGCTCTATCCGAGCAAGGGTGACCCTATCGAGGTTACCAACGGTAAGGATGGCAGGCCAGGAACCATCGTCAAGATCGGCGAGGACGGCTTCTGGTACATCGATGACCACAAGACCGACTATCCTGCTGCAGGTAAGCAGGGTCCTAAGGGTGACCCCGGCGCTAAGGGTGAGCCCGGCGCTAAGGGTGAGCCCGGCGCTAAGGGTGATCCCGGCGCTAAGGGTGCTGATGGTGCTGATGGTGTATACTATGTGCCCGGTACCATGGGTAATGAAAAGGGCTTCTGGGTGAAGGTTGATCCTAACACTAAGCCTGCCACTCGTACAATCACCACTGACAAGTGGCTGCCCGAGGGAACCATCTCTGCTGTTTATGAGAATGGCGTCGTTACCCTGATGAATGTTGAGGGGGCTAAGGACGGCATCGTTAAGCTTGGTCAGGCTAGTGGCTTCCAGCTGAAGTTTATCCCTTCGGTTGTCGCCGATGAGGGTGGCGCTCTTCCGATCGTTGCCGTTGGTGGACTCTCCACTCCGTGCGAGAACGATGTAACTGCTGCTACGCGCGTTATGCTTCGCGTAAGCCCCAGCAACGTCACTGTTGATCAGATCAAGACGGATGGTATCTACGTTCGCTACAACAATCCTACGGTGCTTCGTTCCGCAAAGGCTAACCCCTCTGCAAAGTTCGTAAGCCTGAAGGAAGGTGTTCTGACAGTGGATATCTCCGCTCAGACCAAGTACATCAACGACGAGGCTAACAAGATTGATCAGATCGCCGTTGTTGTGCCTATGGTTAATGGCGCTGAGAATGAGTCTGACTGGGCAAAGCTTGATAAGAGCGTGATCTCGTATGCGGATCTCCACCTCGCCAAGAAGTCCAACTCCATACTCTTCCCCACCACTCTGGATCGCGCCAAGACTCTGGCCAAGACTCTTGACTCTAGGTATACCGGTGCTGAGGACGAGTTGCGCTTCTCTGTCGTTGATCTCCAGTACAGTGAGACCATTGACCTGAATGAGCAGGTGACTACTCTTCTCAAGGACAATGAGTTTAAGGGCTTTAATGTGTATGCTCTCTCTTATGCCTTTGACCTGAAGGACGGCACCAAGGCGAACAAGGATATCACTTTCAAGCGCGGTGACAATGACACGGAGCAGCAGGAGTTCATTATTCTCAACGGATCCAAGATCTCTGCACGCGTATATGGTCAGTCTTCCAACCGCGCCGCAGTTGGTCGTACCCCGATCGTTCATGTCATGCTGATGAGCAATGACTGCGTTGTCCGTGATGCTTTCATCGTTATCAACATTGTAGAGCAGAAGATTGAGCCGAAGCCCGTTGATCCTATCAACGTTGTCGTTAAGGCTTCTGATCTCTCTTGCGATGGCTTCAAGTACACGACCAATGCGAAGTGGATGAACGAGAATATCTACCACAAGGCCAACCTGCCTAAGGAGATCTTCCACAGCAACTTTGTTTGGAGTCAGGAGACTACTGGTGTCGGTACCATTACTCAGGAGCCGGATCCCAAGGATGCTGAGTCTTACGTCCTCGTATGGACTGTAACTCGTGATGAGCTCATCGATGCTCTTGGGAACGATGACAGCGTAGAGATCTCTAAGACGGGTCACTACAAGTGGAATGGCAACGATATCGCAGTTACCTTCAAGACCACCATCAATCGTCCTGTATTTGACCTCGGTAAGATCACTCGTGATAACTACTGGTTCAATAGCTTCTCTTACGTACGCTTCAATACTCTGACGCCGGATCTCGGCTCTGTTGATCCTACGCTCTGTACCTTCGATACTCCGTTCTCCAACGTCTTCAAGTCCAAGAAGGATGCCGGTAAGATTGTTGTTGACTTCGGTCAGGTCAATGATGGCGCTAAGGTAAGCTTTGTCTTTGACAAGAAGCAGAAGCAGCC
>NZ_AQWR01000063.1 GCF_000375645.1 Porphyromonas bennonis DSM 23058 = JCM 16335
TCCCGCGACCCCGCCAGGGTGTCGCACTTACCAGTCAGGCAATAAGTGCGACACCCTGGCGGGGTCGTATATCTTTACCGGGGTCCTCTTTCCCGGGGTCTTCGGCACTTTGTGCCTCGACACCCGGTCTAAAAAGCGATGATCCCTCCGGGGCTTCGCCCCTGCGGGATCGGCAGGCGGTAGCAGTAGAGCTGGGATCAGTCGACAGGATTGCACAGCGACAGGGATTATCACTTCTTTACTTTAAGGCTCAAGTGCGCCACCCCTGGGCCCCCCCTCGGAGTCGTTACTTACTGATACCGCTATTAGTGAAGTCTATTACCGGTAATAGTCGTCACTAATAGCGGTAATAGATCCGACTAATACCGGTAATAGAAGTGTCGGATCTCATGCTTATGAGAACCAGGTACTTGCAGAAAGAATTCTTCGTCGCCCGGACTGACGGTAACCGGGGTATCTGATGCCGCTGCCCCGAGGGACTCAGAGCTGCTCCATCAGCTCGAGGAATCGGACAAAGCCGGTCCGCTCCACCAGCTGAGCCATCTCCCTCCTTGCCTGACTTCGTCGGGTGTTGTCGAGATCGAAATGGAGCAGCACCAGGAGGTACTGCAGTCGTGTCAGGCAGTCGAGCCCGACCTCTATGTGAGATAGATCAGCCTCCCTCAGGAGAGCCTCGGCCTCCGCTCTCCTCCCCTGAGCAACCCTTGCCGCTGCGGTAAAGATCTGCCAAACCTGTCGATGGAAGTACTGCCGCGATGTGGGGAGGTAGTAGCGGTGACCCTGATGGTAGGCGGTATCACTGCAGAGCTGCGCCATCAGGTCCCAGCGGTCGCTCACTATGATCTGCTCGAGGAGGATGTAGTCGAAGTTGCAGATCTCGTCCCTTGCAAACTCCTGATAGCGCTTCCTTACCTCCAGTAGTTCGCTCCAGAGAGGAGCGATTTCCTTCCCCTCGCAGAGTCGGCTCAGCAGCAGGACGCCGTACCGGCGCGCCACCGGTTGCTGGGGCAACTCCTCCGTGACGGGTAGCCGACTTAGCAGCTCAGCATAGTGACTGAGGAGCTCCCTCTGGCCGCTCATGTAGGCGCCGATGCCGCACAGTCCGTAGACGAAGAGCTCTGTCCTCGGCCGTGTCTCCTCGCTCTGCAGCTGGAGGTACTCCTTGAGGAGACCCCGGTACTCCGGATTATTGATGTGATCGATGAGGGGGAAGCACTCCATGAGCTGCTTCTGTCCCAGGGGCGACTTGATCAGGGCGGTGGCTAACTCTCTTCGATACGGCTCATTTGAGATCATGAGGCGGACGAAGTGGTCGCTGATTATCCATGGATGATCCTGTTCGGGCTCCACCCCTTGAGCTAAGTTCTTGAGGATCGTGATCTGCGCCTCGAGGATCGGGTCTCTCCCCTTCCTCATCAGCTCCAGTAGCTCCTCGTAGTCCTGCATGCCGAGGTATCTCGCAAGGATAGTTAGTGTGCCGGTCTCGAAGCCTGACTTATTCCCCGGGATCAGACCGAAGAGCCTCCGGAGAGTCTGCGATGAGACGGTCTCACTGAGCAGTCTCCTCCTGATGGCGTGTGAGAGGGCGTCGCAGTCCCCCTTCGTCGTGATCGGGGCGCCATGCTCCATCTCCAGGGCTGCTCGGAGGGTCTCCAGGGTATGTGGGTCTAAGCGTGGCATAGTAGGTATCGGACTGTCGGTGTATTATCGGCTGGGCGGGGGTGGGCTCGTAGGGATCTCATAGTGTCAGCTCCCTTGCGAGGGAGAGAAAGAGAGTGAAGCCGGTCGACGTGCATAGCTGCCTCACCTCCTCCAGCACTCTCTCACGCTCGTGCCGGTCGAGACGACTGTGCAGCAGGACGAGGTGATGCTGCAGTCTGGTGGTACACTCCCAGCCGACCATCGTCTGGCTAAGGTCGACTGCCCGGAGCGTCCTCAGTGCCTGATCCCCATTCCCGTGGGAGAGCTGTGCGGCGGCACTGTAGATCCTCCACACCTGGTGGTGAAAGCGCTGACGCGAAGCGGGGAGATAGAGGGCGCTGCTCTGCTCGTGGTGGAAGTCCCCTCCCAGCTCGGCGATGATGTCCCACCGGTCTGTCAGGAGGAGGTGCTCAAAGAGGATGTAGTCGAAGTTGCAGATCAGCCCCTTGGCCTCATCGCCATACCTCCCTCTCACCTCCATGATCTCCCTGAGGAGTCCGTCGATAGCCTTCCCTTCTCTCAGATCCCTCAGCAGTAGCAGACCATACCTGCGGGCGACGGGCAGCTGGTGCAGCTGCGGTGTGATCTCGACCTGCGCCTGGCGATCGATGCAGCGGGATAGGCACTCCCAGTCCTCACTCATATAGGCGCCAAGTCCCAGGAGACCGTAGACAAAGAGCTCACCCTGCGCTCTCCCCTCCTCCTCCTGTAGTCTCAGGTACTCCTCGAAGAGCCTGCGATACTCCTGATTATTCACCCAGTCCATCATCGGGAAGCTCTCCATCAGCTGCGTGCGGCTGTAGGGCTGACGTATCAGGGTCGACAGTAACTCCTCCGGGAGGTCTCCCCCGGAGACAAGGGAGCCGACGAAGTAGTCACTGAGGAGCCAGGGCTGTCGCTCCGAGCAGGGTTCTATCCCCTGCACGATGCTCTCCAGGATCCTACATTGCGCCTCGAGGATCGGATCTCTCCCCTTCCTCATCAGCTCCAGTAGCTCCTCGTGGTCCTGCATGCCGAGGTATCTTGCGAGGATAGTCAGTGTGCCGGTCTCGAAGCCTGACTTATTCCCCGGGATCAGACCGAAGAGCCTCCGGAGAGTCTGCGATGAGACACTTCTGAGGGAGGTCTTCCTCTGCATATCTCTGGTAAGCAGGTCACAGTCTCCCTTGGTGCGAATAGGGGATCCAAACCTTTTCTCTATAAGATCTCGGAGCCTTAGCTGCTGCTCCGTATCTAGGCGTGGCATGGGGTAGCTGTCTTTCCCGGTAGGACTCTGGCTATTCTGTATAGGTGAGAATGAGAAAGAGGGAGAGCACGATGCCACTCCCTCCTTTTCCTTTGCTTATTATTTCATCGGGAAGATCCCGGACCGATGATCACGCCTCGTCCTCCTCACTGACGGTGAGGTGCTCGATCGACTTCTTGCGGGCCAGCATGCAGGCGCCCACCACGCCGGCGTAGCGCATCAGCAGCGAGCGGCGTAGCTTGGTGTCCTGGCTCACCATATTAAGCGAATACTTACGGATCGCCGTCTTGAGCGGCTGCATGAAGTAGTCCCCCGTATTGGCGAGCTGACCGCCGATGATGACGAAGTCGGGATTGTAGAGATTGATCAGCCCGGCGATGTGCATGCCGAGGTTATTGCCGATCTCCTCGAGGATGTCGATACAGAGGATGTCCTCCCTCTGGGTCGCATCGATCAGCAGATCCAGAGTGACGTCCTCAGGATTGGTGATGCCGAAGGGGCCGTCCGGCGATGTGAGGGTGGAGGTGTCTCCCTGAGCGATCCGCTCCTGAAACTTCCGGTACATGGCACTTCCGCTCGCCTCTGTCTCGAGACAGCCCTTCTTACCGCAGTGGCAGAGTACCTCGTTCTCGAAGGCATGGATATGCCCGAGCTCACCGCTGAAGCCGGACTTGCCGGCGTAGGGCTTGCCGTCGATGATGATACCGAGTCCGAGACCCCAGGTGACATTGATGTAGAGGATGTTTCGCCCCTCCTCACGGATGTGAGTCATATACTCTCCGTAGGCGCTGGCGCGGGAGTCATTGTCGACCCAGACCGGGATCCGGAAGCGCTCTGTGAGGATCTCGCCGAGAGGTCTCTCGCTGAAATTGAAGTACGTGTAGCTGCTCCCGGTCTCGGGATTGATCCTGCCGAAGAGGTTGAGCCCGATGGATACGAGATCCTTGCGCTTGACTGTACTCTCATGATCGATGTAGTGGTCGATCCGCTGGCAGATCTCCTCGAGGCACTCGGGGGTGTTCTCAAACTTGAATGGGATATCCATCACCTCCTGTACCTGATCGCCACAGAAGTCCATCATCATCATGTGCATCTTCCCCTGTGTGAAGTCCACGCCGAGGAAGTAGACATTGGTGGGATCCAGTCCGAAGAGGAAGGGGTGTCGTCCGCCGGAGGTCTCCAGCTTGCCGTAGCTCCGCATCAGACCACCATCGATCATCTCATTGACATACTTACTCGTCGTAGGCACACTCAGCTCCAGCTTCCTGGAGAGTATGGGGAGGGTTTCCGGGCCCTCGTCGATGATGTGCTCGATGATCCTCCTCTTGTATCGAAGGCTCTTCGATGTGGAGTTAAATCTATTCTTGAATTCTTCTGCCGTCATAATACTATTAAGATTTCCCTTGACTGGTCAAAGATAGTAATAAAAAGCGTAGCCTCAAAGGGGAATCCATTTGATTTTTCTTAAACCAAGGGCTTGAGACTCGATTTGCTTACCGATCCTGCTGCTTAGGTACGGAAATGATAAGCTACTTGAGGGTCTCGGTGGAGGTGTCTGTCGCTCTCTCAGATCAGTGGGTGGCGGCGCTGCCCTTGGTACCGGCGGCGGAGCGAAGGAGGACCATACAGCGCTCTATGTAGGCTGAGGTGAGAGCCTTGCGCTGCTCACGGCTCCGAGCGTCGTGGATGGTGGGCAGAGCCTCTTGCTCCAGGGCCTGGATCCGCTGCATCAGTCCGGTGCCATCCTTGCTGATGATCACCGGAAGGTAGAGGTATCGGGTCTGCTCCACAGTATGGAGGGGAAAGAGCTCCCCCTTGATCTCCAGCGCCAGCTCCGCGATCGTGGCCCCGGGCGCATCCTTCTGCGGAAGGGCAAGCTCGGCAGGCACTTCAGCCCACGCCCAGACCGGTACCAGCGGGCAGATGTAGGGCTGTGCCACCTGTATCCAGGAGGTGGCATCGGCAGGATCCTCGCCGGGAGCGACGCCCTCCGTGATGGTGACGGAGGCGGAGTCGTAGCGGGCCATCAGGTCATCGGTCAGGATGAAGCCCTTGGGGAAGCTGTTGTGCTTCAGATACTCGGTCCCATAATCGATCCCCAGCTGAGCGTTATAGAGGGAGCGGGAGAGTGAGTTGGTGATGTAGCCGATCGTCACGGGGCCGTCTAGCTCGGAGAGCAGCTCACGAGCAGCGCAAGCGCGCACGTAGCCCAGACCGCGATCCTTCTCTCCCGTCTCGGAGTAATTGGAGCGGACGATGTATCCTCCGGGTGCGGTATTGGCATCCTCCTTCGTCCAGGTGTAGTTATTCACCTCATAGATCGCCGCACCGCCCTTGGCATCGATGACACCGAAGTGTGTCGCCAGACCCATCGGCTTGACCATAGCGTCGAGGAGCTGCTCGAAGTCCTTGAGCGTCTCGCACTCCTCCAGGGCCCGGCGCATCACGTAGCCCTCCCGATCGGCGATGGAGGCGGGGTCGCCCTTATTGACATTGAAGGAAGCACTATTCATGATCCCGAAGCCCCGCTCGTTGTGACCGCTCCAGATCTGCTCGCCCTTCTTGTCCTCGACATTGGAGATGCCGATGTACCACCAGCCCTTGGGGGACTGGTGGCGGGAGACATAGTTGTGATAGTAGTCGGTGTCTCGCACCTTCCAGAGCATCGGGCGACCGGTCAGGGTCGACTTGCCGGAGAAGACTGCTGTGGTGCAGGCGAAGGAGAGGGCTGACAGGGAGGCGAGAAGAGCCGCCGAGAGCACGAGGATAAGTGATTTCTTCATAATCGTAAGTGATATGATAAGGGGTACTTCTGTATTGGTCAAAAGCTATCTGCCTGCTAATGTACCACTTTTCTCCATTCTGTATGGAATGTACACACACTCTCTCTCATAAGGCGGTAATGGATTACGTGGCGAGGGAGACGACGAGGCGCTCTCGGGTGACGGTGATCTTACGAGAGTGCGAGCTCCCCAAGTGCCTTAAGACTGTGCCGGGAGAATAGCTGAAGTGTCTCTTACGCTCACCCTGCTGACCAATTGTGCCTCGAGTTGCACTTAGGAGACAGGTCGAGACGCAAGGAGATATAGAGCGGTGGTCGAGGTGGTATCTTTGCGGTACGAATTAGCCAGAGTTCTGGATGGCATCCGAGGGGTCTAAGCGCAGGGGTGACGTTTTTGGATTTGCCCGAGGTCTCGCTGAATAAAAAACAAGAAAAATGTCTGAAAATCAGGGCGTTAAGCTTGCACAGTCTGAGAATTATTCGTACCTTTATACCTGATAATCAATCGTTTGTCTCTCTTTTTAAGCGTTATTAGGTATGAATAATTTG
>NZ_AQWR01000064.1 GCF_000375645.1 Porphyromonas bennonis DSM 23058 = JCM 16335
ATCTTTACCGGGGTCCTCTTTCCCGCGGTCTTCGGCACTTCGTGCCTCGACACGCGGGCTAAACAGCGAAGATCCCTCCGGGGCTTCGCCCCTGCGGGATCGGCAGGCGGTAGCAGTAGGGCTGAGATCAGTCGACGAGATGGCACAGCGACTGATTATTACTTCTTAGTTGTACTGCTCAAATGCGTCACCCCCTGCGTATCGTTGGTATTGTGGAGAGGGAATGGTGGGGAAAAAGGTAACTTTGTGGAAATAGAATTGCGTTGCGTATGGAAATAGCTAAGATAGGACCGGCGGGACTGAAGGAGCGGATCCTGAAGTCTTTTCGCTCCCAGTCACCCTCTTCCTCTCTCCTGCAGAGTGACCCGGCTGACGATGCCGCAGTGCTGGAGCCGGGTGAGGGGCGTCAGTTGATCGCCGCTTCGGCCATGATGCTGGAGGGGGTCCACTTCGACCTGGTCTACTTCCCCCTCAGGTACCTCGGCTTCAAAGCTGTCACCAAGGGGGTCTCTCGCATCGTCGCCATGGGCGGCAGGGCTGAGGGAGTAGAGGTGTCGGTGGGGCTGTCGGCGAGGTTTCAGGTGGAGGATGTTGAGGCGCTGATGAGCGGCGTCCGCGAGGCGTGCGAGATCTACGGCTGTGGACTGATGGGCTGCCACTTCACCTCGTCGCGTACCGGGCTGATGCTCTCGACCCATGTGGTGGGGAGCGTCGAGCGGGGACGGTTCCTCAGGAGCGACACGGCGCAGGAGAATGACCTGATCTGCGTCACGGGCGACCTCGGTGCCGCCTTCCTCGGGCTGACGATGCTGGAGCGGGAGAAGCAGGTATTCGACCGGATGGGGCAGGAGGACTATGCGCCGGACTTTGGCGGCGGAGCCTACTTCCTCTCCCGCCAGATGCGCCCCGTGGCGCGGTACGACCTCAGCCCGTCACCCATCGGGAACGAGATACGTCCCTCGGCGATGACGGAGGTGACAGAGGGGCTGGCAGGCGATCTCCTTCGCCTATGTGACCTCTCCGGTGTCGGCTGTCGGGTCTACGAGGAGCGGCTGCCGATCCTTGCGGAGACACGACGGCAGGCGGAGGCACTGGGGCTGGATCCCACCGCGATTGCCTGCAATGGCGGTGAGGACTACGAGCTCCTCTTTACCCTTCCCCTCACCGACAAGGAGCTGATCGAGGGGCTGGAGGGCGTAACGATGGTCGGCTTCGTCACCGATGCGAGTATGGGCTGTCGCCTCGTCAGCAGTGGCGGGAACGAGACGCCCCTTCGCTCACAGAGTACCACGACGACGGAGTCATGAGGCAGTATCTCGATCTATTGCAAAGGGTGCTGGATGAGGGACACCGGAAGGAGGACCGCACCGGCACCGGGACGATCAGTCTCTTCGGTGCGCAGCTGCGCTTCCCGCTCAGCGAGGGCTTCCCGCTGCTGACGACGAAGAAGCTCCACCTGAAGAGCATCATCTACGAGCTGCTCTGGTTTATCCGGGGCGAGACGAATGTGAAGTACCTGCAGGAGCATGGCGTCCGGATCTGGAACGAGTGGGCCGATGAGGCGGGCGATCTGGGACCGGTCTACGGCGCTCAGTGGCGGCACTGGCTCGATGCCTCGGGCGTGACCCACGACCAATTGGCAGAGGTGATCGAGATGATCCGGAAGAGTCCCGACAGCCGCCGGATGATCGTCAACTCGTGGAACGTGGGGGAGATCGACCGGATGGCACTGCCGCCATGCCACGTGCTTTACCAATTTTACGTCGCAGACGGTAAGCTCTCCCTCCAGCTCTACCAGCGGAGCGCTGACCTCTTCCTCGGGGTGCCATTTAACATCGCATCCTACGCCCTCCTGCTGATGATGGTGGCGGAGGTGACGGGGCTGGAGGCGGACACCTTTATCCACACCTTTGGTGACGCACACATTTACCTCAATCACCTCGACCAGGTCAGGGAGCAGCTCACGCGGGAGCCTCGGCTCCTGCCGACGATGCGGCTCCGACCGGGCGTGACACGGATAGAGGACTTCACCTACGACGACTTTACGCTGGAGGACTATAATCCCTGGCCACACATATCAGGCAAAGTATCTGTATGAGCAAGACAAGC
Source organism: Porphyromonas bennonis DSM 23058 = JCM 16335 (assembly GCF_000375645.1). GTDB lineage: Bacteria > Bacteroidota > Bacteroidia > Bacteroidales > Porphyromonadaceae > Porphyromonas_A > Porphyromonas_A bennonis. The sequence continues at coordinate 2,110 of NZ_AQWR01000064.1, forward strand.
ACCCTCTCCCTCATCGTCGCCATGGACAGCGACGGAGCAATCGGGCAGGCGGGCGATATGCCCTGGGGGCGGAGCATGAAGGGGGATCTCCGCCACTTCAAGGAGACCACCATGGGGCACCCGATCCTTATGGGGCGCACCACCTACGAGTCCTTCCCCCGCCGACCGCTGCCGGGACGGCTGAATGTCGTCCTCACCCGTCGACCTGACTACGCCGTGGAGGAGGGGGCTGTGGTAGCCCACTCGGTGGAGGAGGCGCTCCGACTCGCTGAGGGGGCGGACGAGGTCTTCGTCATCGGCGGTCGGCAGATCTACGAGCAGTTGATCGACAGGGCGGATAGGCTCTACGTGACGCTGGTGCACTACACGTTCCCCGACGCGGACACCCACTTCCCCGACATCGATCCGGCGGAGTGGCAGCTGGTCCGGGAGGAGCCGCACCCCGCCGACCCGTCCAACGCCTTCCCCTACACCTTCACTACGCTGGAGCGACGGAAGTCGTAGGAAAATCGGAGAATTACTTTAAACTCTACCCGATAATGTATACCAACTTACGGTATTACACCTCTCCCGAATATTCACAACACTAAACTAACTAGTAATCCTATGGTAAAGAGAAAGACTATATGTGACATAGCTGTTATAGTCACATTCATTATCCTCTCCCTTGCGCTTACGAGCTGTTATGGGAAAGGGAATACACCGGAGTGTCGAACGTTCATTGGAGCGGCATATTTCGGACGCATTAATCTGTGGATCGTCCCGCAAGAGGGAGAAGAGGTGAATCTAGAAGCTATTGAAATCATCGACAACAGTAGAAATTCTCCCACATCGCTGAAACAGCGGTCTACTGAGATAATGAAGGATGGGGTGGTAAAAGTCACGTACTCTGCTCCTACTGTCAGTCCGATCAGTTGTGATGTGCGTTTAACCGATCGTGATCGTTTTACATCACATTTTACCCTCCGAAATCAAGCCTCTGAAATTCGTTTCACGTGTACTTTTGAATATCGTTATAACGATGAACCCAGACCACCTCTCTCTTATGGGGACCCTCATATGATCCTACAAGAGGTGACTTGCGGGGACTTTACCTATACCCGTAAGAATGATAGCGAGAAGTTCCCCGTGGAGGATATTGACATAAAGCTACGTCTGCGAGACAATAAGCTGGAGCTTGTCGAGCCGTGACATAAGGTCACATAGCGATTACTTACTATACGAGACGAAATGATCGATACGTCATTTCGTCTCGTGCTGTCTCTGAGGATACGCGAAAAAAGGTACCTTTGCCCTTAGTCACAATAAAGGAAAGAACAGTATGAATATAGCAATCGTCGGCGCCAGTGGTGCCGTGGGACAGGAGCTGATCAAGCTGGTCGAGGAGCGGGACTTCCCGTGCGACACGATCCGCCTCTTCGGCTCGGAGCGCAGTGCGGGGCGGTCCTACACCGTCAAGGGTAGGGAGGTGACCGTGGAGCTGCTCGAGGAGGGCGATGCCTTCCGCGACATCGATATCGCCTTCGTCAGCGCCGGAGCAGGCACGTCTAAGGCCTTTGCCTCCACTATCACCAAGCATAGCACCCTGATGATCGACAACTCGAGCGCCTTCCGCATGGACGAGGATGTGCCGCTCGTGGTGCCGGAGGTGAATGCCTCTGCCGCCCTCTCGGCTCCCCGTCGGATCATAGCCAACCCCAATTGCACCACCATCCAGATGGTGGTCCCCCTGCAGGCGCTTGAGCGCAAGACACACATTCGCCGTGTCCACGTCGCCACCTACCAGTGCGCCAGCGGTGCCGGTGCGAGCGGTATGGCGGAGCTGGAGCAGCAGACCCACGACTATGCCGAGGGAAAACCGCTGGAGGTGAAGAAATTCTCCCACCAGCTGCTCTTTAACCTCATCCCTCATATCGATGTCTTCCAGGAGAATGGCTACACGAAGGAGGAGATGAAAATGTACAACGAGACCCGGAAGATCATGGGGAGCGACATACGCGTCAGCGCCACCTGCGTCCGCGTGCCGGCGCTCCGCGCCCACTCCGAGGCGGTCTGGTGTGAGCTGGAGCACCCGATGACGACGGAGGAGGCTCAGGAGGCCTTCCGCATAGGCGAGGGCTGCATACTGATGGACGACCCGGCACAGCAGGTCTACCCGATGCCGCTCGACCTCTCAGGGAGGGACGAGGTCTTCGTCGGCCGTGTCCGTCAGGACCTCACGGACCCCAATGGGCTATCCTTCTGGTGCGTGGCAGACCAGATCCGCAAGGGCGCAGCACTCAATGCCATCCAGATCGGCGAGTATATCATTCGTAACAAGTAACATATGACACTACTGAAGAAACTCCTGCCGGCACTTGCGTCGGCGCTACTCCTCACCACCCTCACCGCGACAGCACAGACCACGGCTGAGATCCACTACGACTTCGGTCGGCACGTCTACAACGACCTCTCGGGAGAGAAGCCGATCCTCATCAAGCTCGGCCACCTCTCCTACGACAAGTGGGGGCGTAACTACGGCTACATTCGGCTCAATCCCGCCTCCGAGCGGCTCTACGACCTGGACGCCCGCCTGCAGAGGGACATCAAGTTTGTCGACGCTCCCCTCGCCCTTCGCCTCGAGTACCATGGCGCGATGCGCTATATGGCCGACCGCACCCACGCCATCTCCTCCGGTATCTCCTACCGATTCCACAACGAGTATGTCGACCTCACCGTGGCTCCGAGCTACCGGTATGACTTTGGCTACGAGAAGCCGCACAACTTCCAGCTCTGGGGCGATGCCGCCTGGACCAGCTGGAATCGCGTCTGGACCATACGCGGCTTTGCCGTGCTGCGGACCAACCTCGGTGCCGATGAGGCTCGCCGTCGGGTGATCTTCCGTGCCGAGCCGCAGGTGTGGTGCAATGTAAACCAATTTGTCGGCGTGCCGGACGAGCTCAATCTCTCCATCGGTACCGAGCTGCGGATGGAGTACAATACCCTCCTCCCGGAGGCCTTCCACGTCCGTCCCACCATCGCTGCCAAGTGGACCTTCTGATCCTCTGAGGATAAAAGCAAAAAAAAAGGAGCGAAGCGGTCATCAGACTGCTTCGCTCCTTTTTTTTGCTCCCGCCTGCCGATCCCGCAGGGGCGAAGCCCCGGAGGGATCATCGCTGTTTAGCCGCGCGTCGAGGCACGAAGTGCCGAAGACCCCGGGAAAGGACGACGCATTCAAGGTATACGACCCCGCCAGGGTGTCGCACATACCAGTCAGTCAA
>NZ_AQWR01000065.1 GCF_000375645.1 Porphyromonas bennonis DSM 23058 = JCM 16335
CTAAAAAGCGGGCACCCCTGTCGGGGTGCATCGTTCACCACTCTTCACAATGAGTGGAGTGGCTCCTGTAATGCTCAAATGCGTCACCCCTGTCTGCTTGGGTCTCCTCACTGCAATAATCCTCTTCAATTGTTGGGTCGGGGCTCTGATGTTTTATGGGTAATTTCTATACCTTTGCATACACAGAAGACAATAACTAATAGATGTAATAGTCCTATGAACGTAAAAAAGTGGATGCTCGCAGCAGCTGCCCTGCTGCTCTCTGCATCGTTTGCCTCAGGTGCCAAGGCGCAGCAGGTGCTCACGGAGGGCCCTCTCAATGAGGTGAAGATCAATCTCCCGATGGCTCTCGCCGGCAATATCGAGCTCTCCTATGACCGAATCCTGCTGGAGGATCTGTCGCTTGGCGTCGCTGCCAGTGCCGCTTGGGAGGACTCCTATCCTTACAAGTTTGCGGTTATGCCCTATGCTCGGTGGTTCTTCTGGAAGCACCGCGGGCAGGACGAGTTTCCCGGTGCCGGCTTTTTCATCGAGGTGAATACCGGTCTCTTCAAGTGCAAGTACGACAAGTCTGAGTCGAGCTATGATGTCGCGAGAAAGACCTATAACTATAGTACCACAACCGAGGAGGGCATAGGTGCCGGTCTCGGTCTCGGCATTGGCTGGAAGTGGATCTCCAAGAGTGGCTTCGTCGGGGAGATCTACACCGGCGCAGGACGTAACTTCGTCTCTGCTACGCAGGGTGGTGTCCCCGCCTATATCCGTAGCGGCATCAGCCTGGGCTATCGCTTCTGATCCTTACTGATTCATACATGTAAAGAGTGGGCAGCTTCCCCCTTTGATCGGGAGGCTGCCCACTCTTTTTTATAGCTAATGGTCAGGGGCGCTTGAAGTCTGTCAGCTCTTTCACAGTCAGCTCTTTCCCCTTCCTCTTCTCCTCCCTATAGAGCCCTCTCCCCGGGATGATCCACTGAGTGATCTCCTCTTGCTCTACCTCCTCCTCTCGCTTACCCATCACCTTGACATCGGTCTTGGATACCATGGTGTAGGAGCGCACGATCGTGGAGACCTCGCCGAGAGGCGTCTTCCGGGTCTCTCTCCGGAGGATCTTGTCCCCCTCTATGGTCATGGTGAGGTGGAGATTGAGTAGCCCGAGTAGCTTGACCTTCGCCTTCACATCCAGTGTCTGATCGGGAAAGGTCTGTCCGGGGGTCCCCTGCAGGGGAAGCATCCTGAAGCGGTCTCCACTGAGACAGTTGAGCTCTACCTTTGCCAGCTTAGCCGCCTTGCCAGTCATCTTCTGACGCACTAGAGTCCTCAGCTCATCCATGGAGTAGTAGACACCGTCGGGCAGCACTATCTCAGATATAGGGATCTCGTCCGAGCCGCCCGGTACGCTGCTCCAGACGTTGTTGCCCTTGACACGGTGGAGTGTCAGCTGCTCGGTCGAGTTTTTCCCATCTTTTCCTGTCGTAGTATAGGTCGCTTGTGTGCCTATAGGATCAGTGGGGACAAAGATCTGTGCGGATGCCGAGAGTGCTGTAAGCAGCAGCGGGAGTAGAGTGATGATCAGTTTTCTCATATCAGTTTGTTTCTTCATGACTTGGTGCTCCAAATGTAGCGAAAAAAGAGAGGAGCTGCCCCACATAATCGGGGCAGCTCCTCTTTGTCTTATCTCACAGTGTGACTAAGTGTCACTCCTGCATCGCAGCCTCAGCATCCTTACGGTGCTCGATGGCAGCCTGTGCTGCTGCCACGCGGGCGATCGGGATACGATAGGGCGAGCAGCTGACGTAATTCAGCCCGACGGAGTCGCAGAACTTCACACTCGACGGCTCACCTCCGTGCTCACCGCAGATACCGCATACCAGCTCGGGACGGGCCTTGCGACCACGCTCGGCAGCGATACGGATCAGCTGACCCACACCGTCCTGGTCGAGTACCTGGAAGGGATCCACATTGAGGATCTTCTTCTCGAGGTAAACGGGTAGGAAGGACGCAATGTCGTCACGAGAGTAGCCAAAGGTCATCTGCGTGAGGTCGTTGGTGCCGAAGGAGAAGAACTCTGCCGAGGCGGCGATCTTGTCTGCCGTCAGGGCTGCACGGGGCACCTCGATCATCGTACCGATCTTGAAGTCGATCCGAGTACCCTCCTCCTCGAAGAGTGCCTCAGCTGTCTCGGTGATGATACGCTTCTGCTCATTGAACTCCTGTACGATACCTGCCAGCGGCACCATGATCTCGGGGATGGGGTTGTATCCCTCCTTCTTCAGCTCGATGGCTGCACCGAGGATGGCTCTCGTCTGCATAATCGTGATCTCCGGATAGGTATTGCCGAGACGGCAGCCACGGTGACCCAGCATAGGATTGTGCTCAGCCAGCTGCTGTACGCGGTCACGGATGTACTTCACCGTCACGCCCATATCCTGAGCCATCTCCTCCTGACCCTTGGCATCGTGGGGGACAAACTCATGCAGCGGCGGATCCAGCAGGCGGACGATCACCGGATGACCATCCATGGCGAGGAAGATTGACTTAAAGTCCTCTCTCTGGATCGGGAGCAGCACCTCGAGTGCCTTGTACCGATCGTCGGCAGTCTCGGAGAGGATCATGTGGCGGATCGCCTTGATCTTCTTTCCGTCGAAGAACATGTGCTCCGTACGGCAGAGACCGATACCTACGGCACCAAACTTCCGTGCCACATTGGCATCGCGACCGGTGTCTGCGTTGGCACGCACGACCATGCGGCTGTGCTTCGAGCAGAGGTCCATCAGCATCTGGAAGTCCTCGTCCAGCTCAGGTGCCTCAGTCTTGAGCTCACCCTCGTAGATACGACCGGTGGAGCCATTGATGGAGATGTGATCTCCCTCGTGGAAGACCTTATCCCCTACAGTAATGGTGCGGGCCTTGTAGTCGATATTGAGCGCTCCTGCACCGGTGATACAGCACTTACCCATACCACGTGCCACCACGGCAGCGTGACTGGTCATACCACCGCGCGCGGTGAGGACACCATCTGCCACCTGCATACCGGCAAGATCCTCGGGTGAGGTCTCGTCGCGGACCAGGATCACACGGTGACCCTCCTTGTGGTGGAGCTCCTGAGCATCGTCAGCAAAGAAGCAGATGATACCTGTAGCGGCACCGGGGGAGGCGGGCAGACCGCGAGCGATCAGTGTAGCACTCTTCTCCATCTTCTTGTCGAAGACCGGGTGGAGCAGCTCGTCCAGCTTATTAGGCTCGATGTGCTCGATGGCAGCCTCCTCGTCGATCATGCCGTCACGGAGCAGGTCCATGGCGATCTTGACCATCGCCCGACCGGTACGCTTACCGTTACGGGTCTGGAGGAACCAGAGCTTACCCTCCTGGACGGTAAACTCCATATCCTGCATATCGTGGTAGTGCTGCTCCAGCTTGTGCTGGATCTCGAAGAGCTCCTTGTAGATCTCCGGCATCGCCTCCTCGAGAGAGGGGTGCTCGGACTTGCGCTCCTCCTCGCTGATCCCCTTGTACTCGGCGAACTGCCGCGAGCCCTTGAGGGTGATCTGGCTCGGGGTGCGGATGCCGGCGACGACGTCCTCGCCCTGAGCATTGATCAGGTACTCGCCGTTGAAGACATTCTCACCCGTGGCGGCATCGCGTGAGAAGCAGACGCCGGTGGCACTGGTGTCGCCCATATTACCATAGACCATCGCCATGACGGTCACTGCCGTTCCCCACTCCTCGGGGATGCCCTCCATGCGACGGTAGAGCACGGCGCGCTCATTCATCCATGAGCTAAAGACGGCAAAGATGGCACCCCACAGCTGCTCGTGGACATCCTGCGGGAAGGGCTTACCGGTCTTCTCCAGCACGGCGGCCTTGAAGCGCTTCACCAGCTCCTTCAGGTCCTCCACCTCCAGCTCGGTATCCTGGGTGACGCCCTTAGCCTTCTTCACCGCACGGATCTCCAGTTCGAAGGGGTCGATGTCGTCCTTATTCTCGGGCTTCAGTCCCAGTACCACATCGCCGTACATCTGTACGAAGCGGCGGTAAGAGTCCCAAGCGAAGCGAGGGTTATTGGTCAGCTTGGCAAGTCCCTCGACAGCCTCATCATTGAGACCAAGGTTGAGGATGGTGTCCATCATACCCGGCATGGAGGCAGGAGCGCCGGAGCGGACCGAGACGAGGAGCGGATTCGCCGGGTCGCCAAAGGTACGTCCCACGAGAGCCTCGATCTTAGCGATATTTGCCTTAACGTCCTCGGCGAGAGACTTGCGGATATTCTCTGCACCCTCGGTCTGATAGGCTCTGCAGACCTCTGTCGTGATTGTAAATCCGGGAGGCACCGGTACGCCTACGAGGTTCATCTCGGCGAGGTTGGCTCCCTTACCACCGAGGAGCATGCGCATATCTGCGCGACCCTCGGCCTTGCCGTTGCCAAAGGAGTAAATCTTCTTACTGCTTTCGCTCATACTATTTGTTTCTTTTGATTTATATTGGATTGCAATCCTAATACTATTGATAAGCTTTCTAAGTAGCACTCTTGTGCCTACACCACAAAGGTACAGACGATTGCCCTATATTACACGGAAAAGACTGATTAGGGTAAAAAATATCTAATTACGCCCACTTGCTATTTTTCTGTTTTTGTTCTTTTTGATAGACGATTTGTTCTTTTCTGCAATCATATTGAGAGGAAATTATGGTAGGAGTATCCCCGCCTTTGGAGAGGTATTTCTATTACCGGTATTAGTGACGACTAATAGCGGTAATAGTGTCGACTAAACCCGGTATTAGTTTACAGCGAGATCGTGACGGCTTTTACCCACCAGTTTTCGCAGAGGTGCCCGCTCTTAGAGTTCCAGTCCAAAGGTCGCATTCTCAAGGGTCAATAGATATGAAACGGAGACCCTGAGTGCTGGAGAGAAGGTCTGAGAATACAGATGAAAATAGGACAGGCTATATATGTCCTGTGAGCCTTTCCCATTTGTATGATTTCTCTAAGCATAGCTATAATGCACAGGGGTGACGCATTTGAGCCTTAAAGCAAAGAAGTGATAATCCCTGTCGCTGTGCAATCCTGTCGACT
>NZ_AQWR01000066.1 GCF_000375645.1 Porphyromonas bennonis DSM 23058 = JCM 16335
CTGATTGCCTGACTCCCTGATAAGTGCGACACCCTAGCGGGGTCGATTAATCTTTCCCGGGATCTTTTTTCCCGCGGTCTTCGGCACTTCGTGCCTCGACACCCGGTCTAAAAAGCGATGATCCCTCCGGGGCTGCGCCCCTGCGGGATCGTCCGACTCGTCCGACTCCAGAAGAGACCTCAGGGGGAGGGCGTCGTAGATGACCGACTGGATGCGGGTGCGGATGTTGAGGGAGGAGAGCTTGCGATTCCAGCGCTGAGGGGCAACCCTATTGCTGAGGAAGATGTAGACGATCTGATTGGTGGGGTCGATCCAGAAGCAGGTGCCGGTGAAACCCGTATGACCATAGGTACTCATCGGCGCCTCCTCGCAGGTATTCCCTCGTCCGCCGCCCCTCTGCCGGTCAAATCCGAGCGCATAGGGCGATGGCCGGTGGCGGTAGGTAGTGTAGTGACGGATCGTCTCCGCGTCGATGAGTGTCTGTCCGCCGTACCGCCCACCATCGAGGAGCATCTGACAGACCACGGCGCAGCTCTCGGCATTGCCGAAGAGTCCCGCATTGCCACTCACGCCCCCCAGCAAGGCTGCCGCTTCATCATCCACGTCGCCTCGCAGCGTCTGGTGGCGGAGGAAGTTGTCCCGCTGCCCCTCGGCCATCTCCTTTGGACCAAAGTGCTGCAGCGGTCTATAGCAAAGGCGAGTGAGACCGAGAGGTGCGGCTACCCGCTCGCTGAAGAGCGTGTCCAGCCCCTGCCGGTAGGAGCGCTCCAGCACCTCCTGCAGGAGGAGGAAGTCGATGTCGCTGTAGCGGTAGCCCCCCGTGCGGCGGTTGCACTCCTTCATCTCTCGGCGCATCATCTCCCGCACCTCTGGGGAGAGGTAGAGTCCCTTGCAGAAGCGCTGCGAGTAGACCGCCGTCGAGTCGGGGCTGACCATCGAGCTCTTGTACCGAAATCCCGACCTTGCCCAGGCATTTCGATCCATCTGGGTCGGGTAGCCTGCTGTGCGGCGAAAGGCGATCAGGGGCGACTCGTAGCTGCTCTCATCGATCATCTCCTGGTAGAAACGGATCACCGCCGGCATCCCCCCGCAGTGCTGCAGGAGCTGCGAGATCCTCACGTCGCCCTTATTGCTCCAGCGGAGGTAGTCAATATGCTTATCGATCCGGTCGCCGAGTCGCAGCCTACCCTCGTCGTCCGCCATCATCACCAGCGGCACGGTGGCGATCGCCTTCGTCATTGAGGCGAGGTCGTAGAGCGTCTCGGTACTATTGCGCTCCTTTCGTCTCGCATCCTTGTAGCCAAATGCCTTACTGTAGACCACATAACCGTCCTTGGCGACCAGCACCTGACAGCCGGGGTAAGCACCCGCACGAAGTCCCTCCTCGGCAATGCGATCGATCCGTGCGAGGACATGCCCATCGAGGTCCACATCCTCGGGCAAGGCGGTCGTGAGGCGCGTCTTGGTGGTGGTGAGACCGGCGCCGTTGGGGAAAAGGGTCGCCCTGTCATCCAGCAGCGTCCCTCCGAAGGGGATCCCACCCATCAGCGCATCCGCCAGCGCCGTCATCCCCGACTCGCCCTTATACGAGAGGGCTATCGCATCTGCCGCTATGACGGCGTCGGTATAGTGATCGTCGGAGGGACGATCCATAAAGAGCAGGACACTCCTCTGCTGCCTGAGTAGCGAGTCCACCCCATCGGGCATCGGACGGTCGCCATGGGTGACCGCCACGATCAGCAGTTCGTCCGTCGAGAGTGAGGGGAGCTTTGCCATCGACCTGACAGCGAGGCGATCCGCCGGCAGATAGCGCCCGAGGCGTTGCGCCAGAGGCTCACTCCCCCTCACGTCGTCACACAGCAGGGTGATCCGGCCGGTAGGACCGAGGGAGAGGGGGATGAGCTTCTCCATATTCTTCACCAGGATCACCGACCGCGATCGCTCCTCCAGCGTGGACTGAGCGTGGAGCATGGTGCCGGGAGCGGCGAGGAGGAGGAGTAGAAGGAGGAGGATGTAGGACTTTCTCATCACAATATAGAGTAGAAAAAGGAGACTCCCCCACCGAACCGGATCGAGGAGTCTCCCTAAGGTATTAACGTGCGAAGCGCATCAGAAGGGCGACCCCTCCTTGCGTTCGTTGATGTAGACGCGGAGCTTATTATTCTTACCATCCATCTTGATCTTCAGCGTGGATGGGAGGACCAGATTGGTCACCGAGGAGGGCGAGACCGCCCCACTCTGCTGCTGTTGTTGTGGCGCAACATACTGCACCGGCACGAGTACCACCCGGAGATCCTCGTCCGGCTTCTGCTCGATATGCTTGCTGATCAGAGCCGAGATATTACCGAAGGAGTAGGTCGACGAGCCCTGGATCGCCTGACGACTCACATAAGTGGTATAGGGCGAGTCGGTGTCAGTCAGCTCTTGCTCGAAGAATCCCGCCACAGAGTCCCGCGGCATCAGCACGAGACTGGTCGGGTAGACCAGCTGATACTCGGAGAGCTCACGATTCTCTCCCGAGATGACGAAGGGCGCCGAGGCGAGGACACGGACAGAGCCCTTGGGGGCTTCGTCCAGCTTTTTCTTGATCTCACGCGTGGGGATGGTGATCTCCGCCAGCACGCCTGCCGGAGACTTGACATAGGCGTAGTCGGTACCGGAGCCGATCAGATTGCTCAGCCCTGTATTGGCAAAGCGGGAGAGCTGTGGCACCTCGTTGGTGTGGGAGAGCTCCTGTATCGTCGGGACATAGGCGAGAGAGTCGACCTTGCCGGTGGAGGGGCGCTTGAGCATCTGCTCCGTGCGGTAGCAGAAGGTCAGCGCCGTCCGTACCACACGGATGACGCTACCGGTCCCGGCGGAGATGCGGAAGTAGACCCCGGGGAAGTAGCGGTCAAAGGCCGCCTGGCTCTTGAACACCTCACTCCCGGCGGCAGACTTGTCGTAGAAGTCCTGCCCGATCTCCCGATCGATCGGGATGCGGATCCAAGTCCCCTTGCCCTCGTGCGGCGTACCGGTGACTGCCATATAGGAGACACGGCCCAGCTCCTTGCTCACACCGCGGGTGTAGTAGTCGGAGATGCTCTCCAGAGAGTACTTGCTCCCGCCGGGGAGCGGCTTATCGAGTGCGTATGCCGTCACCTCGACCAGATCCTTCCCATAGCCGGAGTAACCATCGTAGTAGAGGGTGAGGAAGGCGGAGTCGATACGATTGTCCACCGGCTGATCACGGAAGAGAAAGCCCTCCGGGCAGTACATCTGCGTCAGGTACTCGGTCTCTATACCGCCAAACTCCTGACTGGGGATCCGTCCAATGTAGCCGTAGTTGGAGCTGACATACATCCGATTGTACTGCGTGCCGGCGTCCGAGGTCTTTGAGTCCCCCACATCAGCAGAGATGGTGCGATAGGTGAGGTCAAAGGAGCTGTCGAAGGACTTATATCGAGTATAGTCGGGCATCATACCGACTCCGAGTGAGCTCGACCGATCCTCGCAGGAGACGAGGAAGAGACAGAGCCCCACGAGGAGGGAGGCGAGAGGCAGACTAAGCTTATGAGTCATCTTGATCATGAGTGATGGCGTATGGTGAGTCTGGAGACAAGCGAGACCGGCGTGATCCCTATCTTGCTCCTGCAAAGGTGACAATTTTATATCAAAGAGAGGTCGGCGGAGGTCACCTTAACTCATTTTTTACCGAGCAACCGGTCGTAGAAGGCATCCACCGCCTCGATAGCCTCCTCCGTATTATCATAGTCCATCACCGGCAGGTCGAGCTTGGCAGCCGACTCGCGCGTCTCGTCGCTCACATCCGAGGTGGCGAAAAGGAGTCCATCGACGTAGCTGAGTATCAGCTTATAGAGGTCATCACGCTTCAGTGCAGACCCATCCAGCAGCTCATGCTTGATCTCGTCGTACCCCAGCACCTGAGTCAGATCCTGACCGAATGGGGTCTCCGGCGTCATGTCGTAGATCGAGAAGACGACCTTGGCCCCGGAGAGCGCCGGGTCATCCTTGTAGAGTGTGCTGAGATAGAGCGGTGCCAGGCCGGAGAACCAGCCCTGACAGTGGATAATGTCCGGCACCCAGCGGAGCTTCTTCACCGTCTCGAAGACACCGCGGATAAAGAATGCAGACCGCTCACAATTGTCCTCGTAGAAGTTTCCCTCCTTATCGGTCACCGTCCCCTTGCGGGAGAAGAAGTCGTCATTGTCGATGAAGTAGACCTGCATCCTCTGCGGGAGGAGGGAGGCCACCTTGACCACCAGCTGGTGGACCTTGTCATTGACCGTGAGATTGACATCCGAGAGACGGATCACCTCGTGGAGCTGATTACGCCGCTCGTTGATGGTGCCGTAATTGGGCATAAAGGTGCGGATATCGTGCCCACGGGCAAGCATACCCAGAGGGAGGACTTTGGACTGATCGCTCACATTCTCTTCCACATAGGGGGAGATCTCCTGAGCGATGTACAGTATCTTCTTTTTATTCATAAAATCTGCTATTCTTACGAGCTACACCAAAGATACCAATTTTTCAGCTCTTTTCAAAAGATCAGCTTTACGAAAAGGGTCTGCCACCAGGGGTGACGCTTTTGAGTGGTACAGAAACCATTCAACTCATTGCGAAGAGTGGAGAACGAAGCACCCCTTGTGGGTGCCCGCTTTTTAGACCCGGGGATCCGGCATTGCAAGCGATCCCGCGACCCCGCTAGGGTGTCGCACTGATTGACTGACTGGTATGTGCGACACCCTGGCGGGGTCGCATATCTTTCCCGAAGTCTTCTTTCCCGGGGTCTTCGGCACTTCGTGCCTCGACACCCGGTCTAAAAAGCGATGATCCCTCCGGGGCTTCGCCCCTGCGGGATCGGCAGGCGAGAG
>NZ_AQWR01000067.1 GCF_000375645.1 Porphyromonas bennonis DSM 23058 = JCM 16335
GTTATAGGCAGCCTCAGCGGCAATCAGATACTGCTCAGCAATACGGAAAACCTTGGGAGCATGCATAGAGTTTGGCACATAGCCGTTCCAGAATGTAAAGCCAGGGTTAACCGTAGCAGCATACTTGGGATTTCCCTTACGCTTAGAGACCACGTAGAACTCGTAGAAATTATCCTTGATGTTACAAATCTGCTTCTCAAAGTAAACAGACTTACGCAGATCCTTGTCCTCATACAGATCGAGGATGGTCTGAGTCGGCAGATAAGAGGGATTATTAACACCCTTCGAACCATCAGGCCTCTTAGCCTTAGTAGATTGGCCGAAATAGGGATTAATCCACGTAGTCTCATCGGGACGAGATACAAAAAGCGTCAGGATCTCCTCAGAAGAGTTATCGTAGACCCACATATTGACAAACTTGCTCTCATCAGGAGCTACCAGAGGATAACGGCCTGAGTCAATAAGCTTTTTAGCAGCCTTATATGCACCGTCCCAGTCACTCATGTATAGTCTGGTACGAGCCTCAAGAGCCGTCACTGCATCTACAGTCACCTCGTCAGACATAGATTTGCCCTGGCGAGCTGCCAGCAGGGTCTTAGCCTTCGCTATGTCCACGTTGAAGATCTGATTATAGATAGCTTCATTAGTGGCACGAGTAGGACGTTCCGTATAATTCACCTTCAAAATCAGGGGAACACAAAGATCTGAAGCTGCGGTGGAAGCCTTGTATGGCGTACCGTAGCGCAGAGCAAGATTAGCATACATGTAGGCACGCATAAAATGAAGCGTTCCCAGAGCGAGGTTATAGGACTTTTCCTCACCCTTAGCAGGCTCGATCGAGGGAGCGGCCTCCATTACCTCATTCACGGCACCGATACCCTGGTAATATCCGATCCAGACATCACGACGATCGTAATCTGCGGTCGTTACTCCGTCCCAGTTCAAGCTACCAGCGTAGTGATTTGCCTGCTCAATCGTCGTAGACAACTGATCTGCCTGGAGATCCTGGACGATCTCGTAGATGTCGCCCTGCATGCCTCTGAAGCGACTCATCACCGAGATCTCGCGACGATTTATGTCGGTAACGTTCACCAGAGAGCCGTCCTTGGACGTAACATTCTTAGGATTTCTAGTCAGATCACACGAAGAGACCATCCCGAGCGTCAGCCCTATAGCGAGTGTTATGATTATTTTTTTCATAATTCAATAGTGATTATCCGATTAGAAACTTGCTTCGAGACCAACAACAAATTGTTTTGTATTCGGATTGGTGTGGAAAGAAAGATTAGAGTTAACCTCCGGGTCAATTCCCTCAAAATTGGTCACTGTCCAAAGGTTTCTGGCACTACCATAGATCTTAAGACCTGTAAGTACGTTTTGGCGAGCGAGGAGATCCTTCTGGAACTGATAGCCAATGGTGAGGTTCTTGAGACGCATAAATGATGCATCAGAGAGAAGGCTGCTATCAAACTGAGTAGCGTTACCTACGGCAAACTGATAGTCCATAGAAGGGAACTTAGCAACATCTCCCTTCTGCTTCCAATAATTAGCGCTCTCCTTATCGGTATTGTTAGAGTCAAAAATCACAGGGTTCTTAGTGAAGAATGCCTCATTAGCAATCATCCACTTATTGAGGACGAAGGCAAAGTCGGCCTGGATAGAGAAGCCTCTCCAATGTCCACCGATACCAAAGCCACCGTTCCAATCGGGATAGCGCGGCTTGCCCGTATTTTGCTCCAGTAGGGCCTCGTCAAAGTCTGAGGTCAGCTGAGAGTCGTCCATATGATTAATCTTCTTGATCGGCTGACCTTTCTCGTCCATCTGGGGGAGATACCATCTGGGCAGACCAGTGTCGGGATCAACATCCTTGTAGACCGGGTACACAAACGATACCGGCTGCCCTACGATGTAGCCGTACCCGTATCCGGGGAGGATCCAGCTATCACGACCCTGGAAGAGCTCAAGGACCTTATCCTTATTGTAGTTTACATTGACATAGGCACTCAGTCCATAATCCTCTCCACGAAGGATATCGCCCTTTACAGTCAGGTCAAAACCACGATTCTGATACTTTCCGACATTTGACATAATGGAAGCGAATCCCATGCCATCAACAAGGAGACCGGAAGTATAAGGCTGAGGAACTGCCATCAGCATATTACGAGTGAGTCTATTGTAGACCTCAAAATTGATATGCAATCTATCAAAGAGATCTGCAGTCACTCCAAAGGTTGCCTGATCCTGAGACTCCCATGTCAAATCGGGATTACCGGCATTGTCGATTCCCCATCCGGCTACACCCTTGTACTGTCCACTCTTACGCACGGTAGGAAGCGCCTGGTAATTGCCAATATCAGCGTTACCCTGGGTACCATAGGAGAGACGGAAGTCTAAGCCATCGACCCAGCTGACATCCTCAAGGAAGGACTCTTTCTTGGCCTTCCAGAGAAGACCGGCAGACCAGAAGGTAGCGCTCCGGTGATTGGCACCAAATCGTGAGCAGGCATCGTTACGAAGTACGAGATCAACGAAGTATTTGCTATCGTAATCGTATGAGAACTGACCGAAGAATGAGAGGAAAGCATACTCTGAGAATTTCTCATCCACAGCCTTCTCCTTCGTGGCGTGGGCAAGAAGTGACAGACGATCGTCTGTAAGACCTGCACCAAATGCACTGAAGAAGTTATAGCTATTAGCAATATACTCCTGACCTACAAGCGTGATGAAGTGATTGACGTCATTAATGCTGAACTTATACTCTGCCACATTATTTGTGGTAAAAGTAATGTCACGGGAGAACTGCTTGGAGTTGGTACCATTTCCTGCCAGAGGTATCCAGGATGGCTTACGGAGTCGATCACGAGTATAGTCAGAAAGCTCTACTCCTGCCTGAGACCTGATCTGGAAACCATTAAAGGGAGTTATTGTGAGATTGCCGACAAGGTTCACATAGAGCGTCTTATCTCTAGGCGTGTCCTTGCTCATATTGTACTTGGGGTTATAAGCTCCCAAGAAAGGAATAGGCTCATCCCAATACTCTGATCCATCCTCCTTGTACGGAGTCACAAAGGGAGGATTGATAAGAGTTGCAAGAGATGCGTACGTCTCGCCTGGACCAAAGGAATTAGGGCTGACGCTAGCATTATCATAAGAGATACTAGACTTCATACCGAGCTTAATAGCGTCGTTAAGGGTGCTATTAAGATTCAGACGCATATTCATCTTCGAGTACCTTGACCCTGCACGAATACCCTTCTGATCAAGGTAACCCATAGAGAGGTAGTAGTTCGTCTTGGCAGATCCGCCGGAAATAGCAATATCGCCCTGCATCATTGGGGCATCCTGGTAGTAGAACTTCCACCACTGGGTATCATTGCCAGCGAACTTCTCACGAAGACCATCTACTGACTTCTTGCTCCAGAGCCCAGACTCCTCCCAGAAGTTAAAGAGCTCCTCGCTATTCATCATCCGGTTATAGTAGCCTACGTTAGCAAGCTGAGAGACACCATACTGACCACGGACGGTAATAGTTGCACGCTCTGCCATTCTACCCTTCTTAGAGGTGATGTAGATGACACCATTGGCAGCACGTGCTCCGTAGATTGAGGTTGCCGCCGCATCCTTCAGGAACTGCATACTCTCAAAGTCATTAGGATTCATCGACTGGATCATCCCTGATGACACAGGCATACCATCGAGAATGTAGAGAGGAGCAGATCCGGCACCTAAGGATCCTGTTCCGTGGAACTTTACAGAGGCTTGCTCACTCGGCTCACCGGATGAGGTCAGCACCTGTACACCGGAGACCTTACCCTGGACGGCATCCATAATGTTGGCAGTCGGTTTCTCTTGGAGGTCTTTAGAGTTGACCTTCACGACTGACGCAGAGGTATTAGCGACGGCACGTGTACCGTAACCGATCACAACCACCTCGTCGAGGAGCTCGTTGTCGGGGACCATCTTGATGGTGAGCTGTGCGGCTGCCTTGACCTCCTGGGTCGTGTAGCCGACGTAGGAGACGATAATGGTGGCTCCCTGATTGACGGTCAGCGTGAAGTGACCATCCATGTCAGTGGAAGCACCATTGGTCGCCACACCCTTCTCGCGGACCGTGGCACCGATGATCGACTGACCGGTCTCGTCGAGGACGGTACCCTTGACGGTCAGCTTCTGAGCAAAGGCGCAACTGATCGATAGCAGAAGGAATGCTAGCAATAGTTCGATTTTCCTTTTCATACTTGCTATTGAAGATTAGTTTTTATACCCGGCATGGGCGCCTCGCACCCGCCGGTTGGTTTGAAAGTAATTAAAAGTGTCCTAAGTCATACCGCCCTCGCCCGGAATAGTCTCAGTCTGCTCCTCGGGAGGACTCGCTCTCCCGCTCTCATGGAGCCGATACCACTGACCATCCAGTCACAATGTTAAAGTTTTCCAACGAATATTCCCAATCAGTTTGGCTCGAAATGGTGAAGAAACCTGATTTTAACATATCAGAGGACGGGTTTCCCGCATTTTGACAAGCGTAGGTTACAATTTGATGACATCCCATTAGAATAGTCCTTAAGTAAAGCGCCCCAAACAACGAAAATACTTTAAGGAAAAGGGCTGAGGATTAAGGGACCGTCCGCCGTCCGACAAGATAGCGTACAGGGGGGGCATACAGCGAGGACAGCATATCTAATAGCAGGGGTGATGCATTTGAGCCTTAAAGCAAAGAAGTGATAATCCCTGTCGCTGTGCAATCCTGTCGACTGATCCCAGCCCTGCTGCTACCGCATGCCGATCCCGCAGGG
>NZ_AQWR01000068.1 GCF_000375645.1 Porphyromonas bennonis DSM 23058 = JCM 16335
GGGATCGTCGCCCCGTCCGATTAGGCACCGCGCTCGTCCGCCCCGTCCGACTTGTCCGATAGGGCATCGCCCCGTCCGATAAGACAGTGCGCCAGGCGGCGGGGAAGCACCCCTTGCGGGTGCCCGCTCCATAGCCTCGGGTCGAGGGGCGTAGCCCCGACGACCCGTGGACCGGGCAAAGCAAGCAATCCCGACCCCGCCAGGGCGTCGCACTGATTGACTGACTGGTATGTGCGACGCCCTTGCGGTCGCCGAGCAGAAATCCTCTTTCCCTGCGACTAATGCGTACGCTTATACATCGGTCATCGGCACTTCGTGCCTCGACCGATGCCTATGGAACGGGCATCCTTGCGGATGCCGGTATGCTGTCAGAGCCTACTATATTTGGGCAGAACGTCCGACTCGTCCGACTCGTCCAATGCCCCCCCCAAGAAGGGCCGTCGTGATGACAGATCCCCGCTTATATACTATCACTCTCTCCCTGAGACAGGTACTGCTCCACTACTGGGAAAGGCTGATCCTTGATCAGAACGATCCCCTCACCGGAGAGGAGGTAAAAGGTAGGCATGGCGCGGAAGTCATACAGCTCGATCCCCTCGAAGTCGCGCACATTGCGTCCCTGGAGCCATCGTGGATCGAAGTGACTCCTCTTCTCCTCCCACTCCTCGACCGTACCAGCCGTAGCGAGTGCCAGGATCCTTATCTGTCGCTCCTCCAGCGCCCTGTCCAGTACCGCTGAGTGCCTCATCTGCTGTGCTAAAACATCGCATCCACTGCAGTCGGGGCGAAAGAAAAAGATCAGGATAGGGACCGTGTCGTAGAGTCCTCCGAGATGGTGCGATCGCCCCTCCACGTCCTTGTAGCTAAAGTCTGTCGCTGCCGTCCCGGGGTAGTTCTTTCGTATCTGCTCACGAGCAAAGACGAGTCTATCTCGCTCTGCTGCTGTAATAGAGTCCGACCCTATAGCCGCCTCCACGAAGGGGAGGTAGAGGGTCTCGTCGTACCGGGCAGAGCTTGGGTCGTAGAGTAGGGCGCTGAGGCTGCTCATCAGCAGGCTTAGAGCCTCGGGATTACGCTCCACCTGTCCGATGAGGTGTTGCGCCGCCGGACGACGCCGATCCTGATCCACGCCCTTGGAGAGCCCGAGATAGTCGATGAGTGATCGGGTGATAAATAGGGTGTCACGCTCTATCCCCGGCTCGGTGAAGTCTACACTATCCCAGTAGTGATCCAGTAGGTAGAGTCGCCTCTCGGCATCCGACCGGACCATCACCGGTATCTCCGGCAGCACCAGCTGACGCTCGTGGACGACAGCCTGCTGGCGCTCGTCTGTTTTCTTACCGCTACTACACCCTCCGATCAGGAGCGGCATGAGTAGCGCTATGAGTAATTGCCTTGCTTTCATACGGCAATAATACCTATTTTTTCATTAAGTGTAGGGTAAACCACTTCATGTCAATTTGTGTAATATGAGGTAATTATATATAATCCCATCGGACTGTTGACCCTATTCTCTATGAAAGTGTAAACTTTAACATTTGCTACAATCCTTGATTGTATCGGCATTCCAGTAGAGTAGTCATTCTATTTTTCTAATTTTGCTTGATTTAATCGAGTATTTTGAGGTACATTTGTAGCGTGAAGGGGGACGAATGCCTCGTGTGGTCACTTTGTAACATTATAGAGAGTCTTTTTTAACTTGTGAGGTCGCAAAGTTTTTCTTGACTGGAGCATACAGTCCCTTTGACACATATCCGATCCACCGGGTTAGGTACTATAGATGGAGATAACAATTGTTTAATCTTTTCATATATGAAGCATTACGCTAAAATACTTCTGATCCTCCTGCTCTCAGGGCTCGCCATCCAGGGTGCGAAGGCTCAGAAAGTAGCACTTAAGACCAACGCCCTCCACTGGGCTGTCATGGGCTCTCCCAATGCTGCCCTCGAATTCGCTATGGGTCCTAAGGTAACCCTTGACCTCTACGGCGGTGGCAACCTCTGGAAGTATGAGAAGCCCCTCGAGGTGCGTCACTGGCTCGTCCAACCGGAGCTCCGGTACTGGTTCTGCGAGGTCTTCAATGGCACCTTCGTCGGCCTTCACGGCCACTACGGTCAGTACAACATCGGCGGCATCAATCTCCCCGTCGGTCGACTGAAGAACCTGAAGGACCACCGCTACGAGGGCTACTTCTACGGCGCCGGACTCAGCCTCGGACATCAGTGGATCCTCTCCAAGCACCTCAATCTCGAGGCCTCCCTCGGTGGCGGCTGGGCACGCACTCCTTACAAGAAGTACGAGTGCCCCGTCTGCAGCCCGCTCCTCGACGAGAGCACCTACGACTACTTCGGCCTCACTCGCGCCACGCTCTCCCTCACCTACTTCTTCAATTGATCCATGGATAAGATGAAAAAGATATTTGCCGCGACACTCCTGTCGCTCCTCGCTCTCACCGCCTTCGCTGCGAAGCCGGTTCGCCACCTGGATCAGATCAAGGCTACCCCGACTGTCCACGTCGACAAGGGCGCCGGTCAGGTGAGTCTCGCCCTGGATCTCATCCTCGATGACCTCCGGGTGGGCAGCAACGACCTCATCATCCTCACCCCGAGGATCGCACAGCCCGACGGCTCCTACGAGCAGGTACTCGAGCCGATCTACATCGTCGGCGGGACCCGTGACAAGGCTCTCAGTCGCCAGCTCTCCTTCGGACACACGCCCGACTACTACTCTGCTGCTCGTCCTCAGAGCATTACCCGTCGACAGAATGGTCTCCCGCAGACCATCCGCTACAGCGTTACGGTCCCCTATGACAAGCGTATGCGCGGAGCCGTCCTCTCCATCGACGAGTGGCTCACCGGATGCGCCGACTGCGACCGAGGCAACGCCACGATGACGCTCCTCACCCCCTTCGTCAAGGCAGAGCCCTACCGCCCCACCTACCACACCTCCTACGTGGTACCTGTGGCAGAGAAGATCAAGAACCGCGCCGATAAGTACTCCGCTACCATCGCCTTCCGCGTCGCAAAGCACAATATCGACCGTGGCTATAAGCAAAATGCCACCGTCCTCGATGACGTGGACAGCAAGGTCCGCTCCGTGCTCGGTAATAAGGACATCACCCTCACCGGCATGACCGTAGAGGGCTGGGCCTCACCCGAGGGCAAGGCGGGGTACAATAAGGCACTCTCCGAGCGCCGTGCGAAGTCCTTCGCTGACTACCTCAGCCGCACCCACGGCATCAAGCGCTCCGACATGAGCGTCGCCGGACGTGGTGAGGACTGGGCAGGTGTGGAGAAGCTCATCCGCGAGTCGGATCTCTCCTACAAGTCCGACCTCCAGCAGATCATCGACAACTACAGCGGTGACGCCCGCGACCCGAAGGTTCGCACCCTCCAGGGCGGTGTCCCCTTCCGCGAGCTGGTATCCGACGCCGGACTCTACGCCAAGGTGCGCCGCACGGACTACGCCTTCCGCTACACCGTCCGGGGCTTCAACCTCGAGGAGGCACGCGAACGGATCAAGACTGCGCCGAAGCTCCTCAGCCTTAACGAGATGTATCTCGTCGCTAATAGCTATCCCGTCGGCAGTGAGGACTTCAAGGAGGTCTTCGCCATTGCCGAGAAGTACTTCCCCAACGAGCCCGCTGCGCTGACTAACGCCGCTGCTGCTGAGCTCGAGAGCGGAAATGCCGCCGCAGCCCTCACCCGACTTGATCAGGTGAAGGCACCCACCGCCGAGACACTGAATAACCGCGGTATCGCCCTTGCCCTCACCGGCAAGTACGACGAGGCGGAGAAGTGCTTCAGCGAGGCGATTGCCAAGGGCGACAAGCGTGCCGCCGACAACCTCGCCGAGCTCCGCAAGCTCGTCGAGAGCCTCTGATAGAGCCATTGCGCCGTCCGACTTGTCCGACCTGTCCGACTTGTCCGACTTGTCCGATAAGACTACGACATCAGCAGACATTACTACAATCACTATATTATTTATCACTCACTGTTTTACAACATTTAGATTTATGAAAAATGTAGCAACAGTACTTGCAGCAGCTGCCGTGGCACTTGCCTTTACGGCTTGCAGCAAGACTAACAATGGCGTAGAGCCTACAGACGAGGGCACGACCGGTCTCCAGCTCTCCGTCTCCTACTTCAAGGCCCAGTCTGGCAACCGTGCTGACATCACTGATGGTCAGGACAAGGAGGTAGAGGGTACCAAGGAGGAGAACGAGATCAAGAGTGGTCAGCTCCTGATCAGTGATCGTCCCGCTATCCCCGTGGAGTTCCTCGAGCCTAAAGGCAACGTCTGGACCAGCAAGGTGATCAAGACCAACCCCGGTACCGACGTGACCATCACTCCGTTGATCAATATGGCAGCTCTTGGCTTCACCAAGGCTGACCTCGACAAGGACAAGACGGTCGCTATCGCTGATATCGATAAGCTTGCCTCTGCCACCGAGGGCTTTGCTATGTCTACCTCAGCTGAGGAGGCTTCCAATACTCAGACGATCGTGGACGGCGTGAAAGACCCGAAGAATGAGAATAAGAACTTCTTCAAGTTCACACTCCAGCGCGTGGTCTCTAAGGCTCAGCTCTGGATGGATGGGGTAAATGTCG
>NZ_AQWR01000069.1 GCF_000375645.1 Porphyromonas bennonis DSM 23058 = JCM 16335
GCAAAGAACTTCAACATTATGTCTAAAATCGCTCTTTTCTTTGTCGACAAAATGAAGGAAAAAAGCGGCAAAAGACTCATNACCCAATTCCGGACCAACGCCACTCTGAAGCCATCCGAGCTGCTATCTATCAAGCTGTGAGCCCATTCCCCAAAAACGTCAGCCCTGTCTACCCCAGATGAGCTTGTGGCATACTCTGGAAATTGTGGTATCTTTAGCCCGTCGAATGATGTATAATGACTTAGTAACTAAAGTGTAACATAAGAATTATGGAAGGAATGACTGAGCTGATCGGTACCAATGCGGGTCTCGTGTGGGAGGTGCTCCGTGCGAGCAAGAAAGCAATGACTGATAAGGAAATCAAGAGCGCCACTAAGATCTCAACCCTGAGAGAGGTCCACATTGCTCTCGGCTGGCTCGCAAGAGAGGATAAGCTGGTCTTTGAGGATGGCTCTGCTGTGGTAGTAAGACTAAAGTAACCTGTCATCAGCTCACGTGTGAGGAGCCCCGTGGACTGCCCAAGCGAGAGCTGAGCAAAGATATGGGGGTGTGTCGAAATGATTTTTCGACACACCCCCATTGCATTTATATCGGGCGGCGGATCAGATCAAGGACTTGATGATTGACCCCCAGAGCTTGTATCCCTCTCCCAGCAAGTGTAGACCGTCATTGCTGTACCTCAGGTCGAGCTTGCCGTCGGGAGTCACAAAGGACGAGTAGAGATCCACGTAGGTGACGCCCTGCCTCTCACAGATCGCTCGGATCTCAGCATTGGTCGGAGCTACTTCGGACATGTGCAACTTATGACCGGCGAAGAGGCTGATCTCGTCTGAGATAGGCAGAATGCTCTGTACAAATACCTCAGTCTCGGGACTCTCAGCCTTGATCCTACAGACGATCTTCTCAATATTCCGGGCTATGGAGTCACCTGAGACACCCTGGGCAAAATCATTGATCCCTATGAGCAGAAACAGCTTAGAGGGTTTGCCATCGGTGATGGAGCTGAGTCTCTGAAGCACTCCGTCGGTGGTATCACCTGAGATGCCACGGTTCTTGACATGCACGTTATCCAGGATCTCAGCCCACTCCCCACCGTCCGTAATGCTATTACCAAGCATGACGATGTCCTCCGGAGAAGTGGCAAGGGACTCGAAGAGCGTCTGTTTCTGATGCCAATAGGTACTCCTGCTTCTATTCTGGGCGGATAGAGAGCTACCACCGAGGAGGAGCAGCAGCACTACGCTCGAGAGTAAGAAGGATGTCTTTTTCATAAGTACAATTCGCTTCTCACAATGGATCAGATTGGTACCGCGTCATCATGCTGATACTACCTGCGCATCACCGGTCAGACAGCGTGGACGAGGAAGTAATTCTTCTTGCCCTTCTGCACGAGCATATAGGAGCCCTCGACGAGGTCGTCAGTGGTGGGCATGTACTGCGGATCGCTGATCTTCTCCTTATTGATACTGATGCCTCCGCTCTGGATCAGCTTGCGGAGCTCTCCGTTGCTCTTGAAGAATCCGCACTTGCTTACCAACAGATCAAGGAGACCGGTACTACCGTCAAAGTCACTCTTCGACACCTCCGCCATCGGCACGCCATCGAAGACCGAGAGGAATGTCTCCTCATCGATGCTGCTGAGCGTCTCCTTGGTGGCGTTACCAAAGAGGATCTCGCTCGCTCGGACCGCTGTGTCGTAGTCCTCACGAGAGTGGACCATCACGGTGATCTCCTCAGCGAGACGCCTCTGGAGAAGGCGCTCGTGGGGAGCCTTGTCGTGCTCCGCCTCCAGCGCCTCGATCTCCTCCTTACTCAGGTCGGTGAAGATCCGGATGTACTTCTTGGCATCCTCGTCGGAGACGTTGAACCAGAACTGGTAGAACTTATACGGCGTGGTATAGCGACGATCGAGCCAGACGTTTCCGCTCTCAGACTTGCCAAACTTGCCTCCGTCTGCCTTCGTGATCAGCGGACAGGTGACAGCGAGGGCATCGCTGACGCCAAGGACACGGCGGATCAGCTCCACACCGGTGGTGATATTGCCCCACTGATCGGAGCCGCCGAGCTGGAGACGGACATTCTCCGTCTGATAGAGGTGCAGGTAGTCGTATCCCTGGAGGAGCTGGTAGGAGAATTCGGTAAAGGAGAGTCCCTCGATCGCATTCGCCTCGAGACGCTTCTTCACAGACTCCTTTGCCATCATATAATTGACCGTGATGTGCTTGCCGACGTCGCGGATGAAGTCGAGGAAGCTGTAGTCCTTCATCCAGTCATAGTTATTGACCAGCACAGCTGCATTGTCAGCATCACTGTCGAAGTCAAGGAACTTCTCCAGCTGCTTCTTGATGCAGGCCTGATTGTGTCTCAGCGTCTCCTCATCGAGGAGGTTGCGCTCCTTGGACTTACCCGAGGGGTCACCGATCATACCGGTAGCTCCTCCGATGAGAGCGATGGGACGATGACCGGAGCGCTGCAGGTGTCGCAGCATCATGATTCCCACCAGGTGACCGATATGAAGTGAGTCGGCAGTAGGGTCGATACCTACATAGCCGGAGACCATACCCTTCTGCAGGGCTTCCTCAGTTCCGGGGATCATATCGTGGATCATACCACGCCACTCAAGCTCTTTGATAAAGTTCATATATCGTTACGTTCGTTCAATTTCTGCAAAGGTAGACTTTTTATGCGCCAAAAGGAAAGGGGGACTAACACTTAGTCCAAAGGCGAGACGAGCCGGTAGTGATCGACAGTGGGGACGAAGGGCTTAATCATCCGGAAGGGCAAGGGATTGTCAATACTTGGCTGTCCATAAGCGGCGATGAGATAGTCTGTCGCTCTCTGTCCCGGCGTGATCGGTATGGCGTCATCAGCATCTCTGAGCAGATGAAATCCCCAGCCCTTGTAGAAGCTGACCAGCGAAGAGGTCGCCGGCACGAGACAGGCACCTCGGTAGCCACGCTCCACCAGCCTCGGCTCTATCTCCTCCCGATAGAGACGGGACATCAGCCCCTCACCCCGACGCTCCTTCCTTGTCGTAAAGCTGTAGAGGTACGCCCAGCGTCCGGCGGAGGAGTCGACATAGTCCACCACAAGTGCCACCGCAAGGAGCGCCCCGTCGCTCTCGCATAGGAGAAAGGTGTGCTCGCCATCATAGAGGTGCTCCATAGCCAGCTCATAGTAGGGCTGCCCCTCCTCGCCAAAAGCCTCCGAGAGGAGGGAGAGAATGTACGAGCGAAGCACCCCGTCCGAGGAGTCATACGGGCGGAGACGGATCATAGGTTGAGGACCACGGTGTACTCATCGAGGAGGATCTCAGGTTTGTAGGAGAGCTTGGCCTTCCGCAGACCCTCGAGCCCCATATCCTCCTCACGATTGACGTAAGTATACTTCTCGGGTATCCTGCGGACAAACTCCCGATTGATCATGGTGAAAGCGCCATCATAGGCGACATCAGCCTTCTCGATATTGACGTCGAAGCAGCGAGCACTCTGAGGCATGCCGAGAGTAAAGGCGATCACCTTCCCCTCGACCCTCAGCAGTCCTCCGCTGAGACCAATCTCGCTCATGTGCTCTAAGGCGAAGCGGATCATCCTCCGCTCGTCGGACATACCCTCCGTGGTATCTGTCTCGCGGTACCACTCATTCTCCACCTCCATGCACTCCCTTAGCGACTCCTCCGTGATCTCCTCGTAGCTCCAGTCGGGATAGGTCCGCTCAAATCGGTTGCAGTGGTTACGCTTGGACTGCAGCTTCTTACCCGACAGGGACGCAAGCTTCTCCCTCAGGTAGATGTAGTCAGAGTAGTCACGATTGGCGAGCGTGACCATCTGATCCGGATGGATCGACTCCAGCGTCTCTACAGCCTCAGGCGTGGCGCCCATGATCGTCAGATTCTTCTCCTCCAGCTGCGCCTGATCCTGCTCCATATCGAGCAGCACCTCGCGGAGGCGGGAGTCATCAGGGCCGACAGGCATAAGGTAAGCGTGACGCTTATTATCTTCATTCCAGAAGCGGATCAGGAGAAATCCCTTGTGTACTGCGATCTCGGTCTGGTAGACATGATTCCAACCGATGAGATTAGAGAAGGTATAGTCACAGGAGAGGTAGGGATTGATCTCGTAGAAGGACTCTAAGATCGGTCGATCCTCAAGAGTAACAGGGTGGAAGGGGATGGTATCAAGCGATGACATAGATATACTTTTCTTACTTTGAATCTCGACAAAGATACCAAAAAGTGTCCGTCCTCCCCCTACCCCGACAAGACCAATCCTAAAAAGGATCATCGGGCTAATTCGCATTTTGATGTGCTGGGATGGGGAGTAAAAAGAGATTACCTTTGTTGAGGAGACAATAGATAGTAGATGAGGAAGTAGTTAGAGCATATGGAAACAGCAGAGATAACGGAGCTGATATCAGCATTTGTTCCGGAGGAGATCCTCCGCGACTTCGAGCTGAAGGAGGTGAAAAAGGAGTGCGGGGTCTACCGACTCTATATGGACGAGAAGGACGACGAGAGCCATTATCCCCC
>NZ_AQWR01000070.1 GCF_000375645.1 Porphyromonas bennonis DSM 23058 = JCM 16335
AGCAGCAGGGCTGGGATCAGTCGACAGGATTGCACAGCGACAGGGATTATCACTTCTTTGCTTTAAGGCTCAAATGCGTCACCCCTGAACAGAGGAGGACGAGTGAGTGGGGAAAAGAGGTATATTTGTCTCTGTACAGAATTACCACACTTTAGTCTAAGACACTCAAGCTATGGAGGAAAAGAAGAGTCAGGTCATCACCTCGATTACCCTGATGGATGGGACGGTGCTACCGTGCGAGCCACTCGGGGAGGGCGAGAAGCCGGTGCCGACACGCTGGGCTCTCAATCACGAGACCGGCGAGTATTACTACAAGCCTCAGCCGAAGTTTCGGTCGGATGAGACCGAGGAGGAGATCGATGAGATCCGTAGGATCGGGTGGGAGCTCTGGCTGGAGCATGCGTTCCTCATCTACAGGCACCGAGAGGAGATTCTGAGGGATAGTCGGATGTTCCTGACCCCGCTGATGACCCAGTGCGGTCTTGCCTACACGGGGAGCTCCGGCTTCGAGCGACGCACGGTAGGGATCTACTTGGAGTGGTGGGCGACCTGCCCCTTAGCGACGCACGTCGATGAGGAGGGCGTCCTGTGGTTAGTGACAGACTTCGGTGGCATCCCGCTCTCCGGGACCAATCGCACCACCTTCGTCAGCGAGGATGGCCGGAGAGATATGAGACCAGTCCATGACTTTACGGCGCTCTGGTCGTCGTATCAGGAAGTCAATGTCCGCTATAATAGGGCGAAGCGATACTGCCGCTCCTACAATTTCTTCGAGCTGGTGAAGCTCCTCGAGGAGAGGTGAAAAAAAGGACGCACAGCCATTTGACTGTGCGTCCTTTTTCTTTATGCTTTCGGGGGGGGGGAGGGTTACTCCCACTCAATCGTGGATGGCGGCTTGGAGGAGATATCGTAGACGCAGCGATTGACGCCGTCCACCGTATTGATGATCTCACTCGACACACGGGCGAGGAAGTCGTAGGGCAGGTGCGCCCAGTCGGCACTCATCGCATCGACGGAGGTGACGGCACGGAGGGCGATCACTTGGTCGTAGGTCCGCTCGTCGCCCATCACGCCGACGGAGTGAACCGGTAGGAGGATCGCTCCCGCCTGCCATACCTCGTCGTAGAGACCCGCCTCACGCAGCCGGCTGATAAAGATGTGATCTGCCTCCTGCAGGATCCGAACCTTCTCCGGCGTAATGTCGCCGAGGATGCGGATGGCAAGACCGGGGCCGGGGAAGGGCTGGCGGTAGACCATGTCGTGCGGCATGCCGAGCTCCTCGCCCACCTTGCGCACCTCGTCCTTGAAGAGCTTACGGAGCGGCTCCACGAGGCTAAACTTCAGGTCCTCCGGCAGACCGCCCACATTGTGGTGACTCTTGATCGTCGTGCCGGTGATGGAGAGCGACTCGATCACGTCGGGGTAGATCGTCCCCTGGGCGAGCCACTTCACATTCTTGAGCTTATGCGCCTCGGCGGCAAAGACGTCGATGAAGCCCTTGCCGATGATCTTTCGCTTCTGTTCCGGATCGGAGACGCCCTCGAGCTGGGAGTAGAAGTAGTCGACGGCGTCGATCCCCTTGACATTCAGCCCCAGTCCCTTGTAGAGAGACATCACTTCGTCAAACTCGCCCTTGCGGAGGAGTCCGTGGTTGACGAAGATGCAGTAGAGCCGGTCACCGATCGCGCGGTGGAGTAGGGTGGCGCAGACGCTTGAGTCGACCCCGCCGCTGAGTGCGAGGATCACCTTGTCCTCCCCCAGCTGCTCCCTCAGCTCCGCCACCGTGGTGTCGATGAAGGAGGCAGGCGTCCAGTCGTGCTCCAGCCCGCATATGTCGATGAAGTTACCCAGCAGGCGGCTCCCCTGCTCGGAGTGGTGCGCCTCGGGGTGAAACTGTACGCCCCACACCGGAGCTGCCTTGCTGCGGAAGACGGCGATCGGGATATTCTCCGTCGTTGCCAGCACCTCAAAGCCCTCCGGCAGGACGGTGATCGAGTCGCTGTGGGACATCCAGACGGTCGTCCCCTCGGAGAGTCCCCGGAGGAGCGGGTCCTTTGCCCCCTCGCTGCCTATGGAGAGATGAGTGCGACCATACTCGTGCAGCCCGGTCTGCTCGACGGTGCCACCCAGTTCGCCGGTGATCAGCTGGGCCCCGTAGCAGATCGCCAGGATCGGGAGACCTCGGTCGATCAGCGCCTGCACGTCGATCCGGAAGGATCGGGGGTCGTGGATGGAGTATGGGCTGCCGCTGAGGATGACGCCCTTGATATCGGAGAAGTCCTCCGGTATCGATCGGTACGGCACCACCTCGCAGTAGACACCGAGGTCTCTCACACGGCGAGCGATGAGCTGGGTCGTCTGGGAGCCAAAGTCTAAGATTAGGATTTTGTCAAGCATTTGGGGATCTGTATCGTGTGTGTGAATGCACTATTTCTGCTGAGAGGACCCATTGCCCTCGAGGAGGTGTGGGCGAAGCTCCTTTGTCCGCTCCACCGCCCGGTCATACTCCCACTCGCGGATGAGACGCTCATTGCCGGAGAGAAGTACATCGGGTACCCTCCACCCATGCCAATCGGCGGGACGGGTATAGATGGGCGGGGCGAGGAGATTGTCCTGAAAGGAGTCGGAGAGCGCACTCTCCTCATCGCCCAGCACGCCGGGGATCAGGCGGATGATCGAGTCGGCGATCACGGCAGCGGGCAGCTCTCCTCCGGTGAGGACGTAGTCGCCGATGCTGATCTCGCGGGTGATCAGGTGGTCGCGGATGCGCTGGTCGATGCCCTTGTAGTGCCCACAGAGGATGATGATATTCTCCTTGAGGGAGAGGCTATTGGCAGTCGGCTGGTCGAGCAGGTCGCCGTCGGGGGAGGTAAAGATCACCTCGTCGTAGGGGCGCTCAGCCCGCAGTGTCTCTATGGCGCGCTCCACCGGCTCTATCTGCATCACCATACCGGCGGCACCGCCGAAGGGGTAGTCATCCACGCGGCGCCACTTATTGGTGGTGTAGTCGCGAAGATTGTGGACAAAGATCTCAGCGAGACCCTTGTCCTGAGCCCTCTTAAGCATCGACATGCCGATGAAGGGCTCGATCATCTCCGGCAGTACGGTCAGTATATCGACTCTCATACCGCAAAGATACCAAGTCCCCGGCACATAGATCTGCTGCTACCGCGCCTCACATCGACGGTCCCGCACCGTACTGATTGAGCTTCACCTTCGAGGTGGCGGTCTGTCCGTCACGGAAGGTCATCGTGACCGTCAGCGTCTGGGGTCTCCGGTACTCGGCATTGTCCGTTCCCAGGATCATAAAGACCGTGGAGATGCCGACGTAGTCCTGATTCGTCAGGTCGAGGTCGCTCAGCTTGCCATAGAGGATCTCCGTGAAGCTACTCTGGTCAGCAAAGTTTCTTCGCAGGATATCCCTGTAGGCACGGTTCTGGATCGGCAGCTCTGTGGGTGGCTCCTTCGGAGAGTACTTCTTGTGCTCCTTCGCAAAGAGGTCGGAGCAGCCGGTGAAGTAGGCAAATTCGCTCGCCAAGTTGCTCCCTGCCTTCAGTTCCTTGCTCCAGTCGATGTCGCTGGTGATGACGATCGAGGTGACCGGCGTCACGTAGTAGAAGTGCAGCGGGACGGCCGCTCCACCATTGCGGACCAGTCCGCGGTAGGTGGCGGGCTCATCGAGCTTGTCGCCAAAGGACTCCGCATACTGAGCCACGCGAGGACGCTGTGACTCGGACAGTATGGTGACGCAGTCCTTGTAGGTCCTCTCCTTCTGTCCCGCCACCTCCTGGGCGCTCAGGATGAAGAGGAGTCCGGTGGAGTAGTCCTGACCGGCTACGAAAGTCGGCTTCTCGATGAAGCCGGTCGCAAAGTGATCCCACGTGATCACCTCCTCAGTCTCGTCGAGCTTGGGGAAGCAGCCGCTAAGTCCGAGCAGCAGCGGGAGAGTGAGTGTCAGCAGTGTTGCTATCTTTTTCATGATAAAGTGTATTTGTCCCTTCTGTGATTGGGATCCTAAAGGTACCGATTTTCCTGATAACAGCGTGAGCCCACCGCGTGAGGATCAGGGGTGACGCATTTGAGAGACACCGTAGCCATTTATCTAATAGTGAAGAGTGGGGAGCGGGCAATGCAAGCAATCCCGCGACCCCGCCAGGGTGTCGCACTCATTGCCAGTCTGGTGAGTGCGACACCCTGGCGGGGTCGCTGAAGGCTCTGCTCGGCGACCCACAAGGGGTCGAGGGGGTAGGGAAGGGTCTTTGTACATCGGTCACCGCT
>NZ_AQWR01000071.1 GCF_000375645.1 Porphyromonas bennonis DSM 23058 = JCM 16335
GCCGGCACCATGATCACCTACCCGAGTACGTACGGTATCTTCGAGGTACACATCCGTGAGCTCCTCAAGATCGTCCACGACCGCGGCGGACTGGTCTATATGGATGGTGCCAATATGAACGGTCAGTGTGGCTGGACCAACCCCGGCTTCATCGGCGCCGACGTCTGCCATCTCAACCTCCACAAGACCTTCGCCATCCCCCACGGTGGTGGAGGTCCCGGTGAGGGCTGTATCTGCATGACGAGCAAGCTTGCACCCTACAAGCCCTCTCACCCACTGATGCATGGCGAGGACCGCATCCCCGTCTCCTCAGCACCCTTCGGCAGCGCCGGCATCCTCGGTATCACCTACGCCTACATCCGCATGATGGGCGCTAAGGGGCTCAAGGCTGCCACCGCCGGAGCGATCCTCAATTCCAACTACCTCTCCGCCCGCCTGCAGGAGGACTATGGTGTCCTCTACCGCGGAGAGACCGGCTTCGTCGGACACGAGTGCATCGTCGAGTGCCGCAACTTTGGCGCTGTCGGCATCACCGACCTCGACATCGCCAAGCGACTCATGGACTACAACTACCACGCCCCGACGCTCTCCTTCCCCGTCCACGGCACGCTCATGGTGGAGCCGACCGAGAGTGAGAGCCTCAAGGAGCTCGACCGCTTCGTCGAGGTGATGAAGCGCATCCGCGCCGACATCCAGGAGATCATGGACGGCAAGGCTGACGTGGAGGATAATGTCCTCAAGAATGCCCCCCACCCCCTCTACGAGGTGGCCACCGACGAGTGGAGCCACCCCTACACGAGGGAGAAGGCTGCCTTTGACCTCCCCTACCTCCACGACTGGAAGCACTGGGTCAATGTCGCCCGCGTCAACGACGGCTACGGCGACCGCAACCTCGTCTGCTGCTACATCCCCGCCGGCGAGCTGATCTCCAATGAGAATGCGATGAAGGAGGAGAAGTAATCCTCCCCTATATAGACCGACGAGGGGGCACGGCGCATTAGCGTCGTGCCCCCTCTCGCTATCTATCGGACAAGTCGGACGACGCGCTATCATATCGGACGAGTCGGACCAGTCGGACGAGTCGGACGGCGCAGCCTCTCCCCCCCACTCCACCCTGCCGGGACTGGTGGGAGAGAGCTGGAGGAAGACTACTCAGTAGACGACACGGTAGGGCACCTCGGAGGGGTGCTCGCTCCATAGGCATCGGTCATCCGCGAAGCGGTGACCGATGTGCAGCGCCCCACCCCCAACCTCACGACCCCTTGCGGGTCGCCGAGCAAGCAACCACATCCCGGTGACCCACAAGGGGTCGATCCGTGATGTATATCCCTATACTGAGGAGAGAGGAGGAGAGATAGTGAGAGAGGGATGAGGAGAGAGAGGGACGGCAGGTCCATACCCGGCGCCGTCCGACCCGTCCGAGAGAGCCCAGACCTGCCGGCGGTGCACCCCTAGCGGGTGCTCGCTCCATAGGCATCGGTCATCCGCGAAGCGGTGACCGATGTGCAGCGCCCCACCCCCTCCCCCACGACCCCGACAGGGGTCGCCGAGCAAGCAACCACATCCCGGCGACCCGCAAGGGGTCGAGCCATGATGTGTGCGCCTATACATCGGTCATCGGCACATCGTGCCTCGACCGATGCCTATGGAGCGGGCATCCTTGCGGATGCCGGTGTGCTGAGTGAGCCAGTATATTGGGGCTGGCCGTCCGACTCGTCTGACGAGGGGACGACCCCCGGTGTTACTCGGTCCGATCCACCGACTTCACCCCCTTTGCCTGGCGGATCAGGCGGATGAGCTGCTTCAGCGACCGCTCGTCATCCGCATAGAGGGTAAAGAAGCCGAGGAAGAGCCCGTCATTGGACTCGATACGGAAGTTCTTCAGTCGGACTCCCTTCTCCAGCCCGATACGGGTTGATATATTATTGACCACCGTGATGTCGTCCTCGCCGACCACTCTCAGCGTCACCTCATGAGCAGCCCGGTCAGCCGCCACGCCCGCCCACTCGGCCTTGTGGATCCGGTAGCTGTAGCGGGTAAAGAGGTCAGACGCATTGGGGCAGTCGTAGCTGTGGATCCTCATCCCCGTCCGGGAGGCGTAGGCAAAGATCCGGTCGCCGTAGATCGGGTGGCAGCACTGAGCCAGCTCGTAGTCGATTCCGGTCAGTCGCCCATCGATCAGGATCACGTCCTTATCCGCCGTGGAGAGCTGCTCCAGCTCTGTCTCCCGCTCGTAGTCCTCCGCCGACACCTTAGGCCTCGACTCCTTGGCGCTCTCGGTCCGCTCCTCTAAGAGAGCCTTGTAGTCCACCAGCACCTGATTCACCTCATACCGCCCCTCCGCCACGGCGAGGAGGAAGTCGCTCTCGCCCTTGTAGCCGTGCCGCTTCATCAGCCGGGCGAATTCGCTCTCATCCCACTCCAGTTTCCGATTCCGGATCTTCCGCTGCAGGTCCTCGCGTGCCAGGGCGATCCGCTCCTCATCCTGATTGCGGAGATAGCTCCTGATCTTGCTCCTCGCACGGGAGGTCTGGGCGATGTCGAGCCAGTCCGCCTTGGGACTCTGGCTGTCGGAGGTGATGACGCTGACGGAGTCGCCATTCTGCAGCACATACCGCAGTCCGACATTACGACCATTGACCCGTGCGGAGACACAGTGGCTCCCGACGTTGGTGTGGATGGAGAAGGCGAAGTCGAGCACCGTCGCCCCCTTGGGCAGCTGAAGTACCTCCCCCTTGGGCGTAAAGACGTACACCTCCTCGTCGTACAGGTCCATCCGGAAGTCCTTGATCACCTCATCCTGTGGTAGCTTGTCGCCCATCTCCAGCACCCGCCGTGCCTCGGTCATCAGGTCGTCCAGCCCGGTCTCGCTCTTGATCCCCTTATACCGCCAGTGCGCCGCCAGACCTCTCTCGGCGATCTCATCCATCCGCTCGGTCCGGATCTGCACCTCCACCCAGCGGTGCTCCGGACCCATGACGGTGATGTGGAGGCTCTGATAGCCGTTGCTCTTCGGGATGGATATCCAGTCCTTGAGCCGCTTCGGATTGGGCTGGTACATGTCCGTGACGATGGAGTAGACATGCCAGCAGTCGCCCTTCTCCTTCTTTGGCTCCGAGTCGAGGATGATCCGGATGGCAAAGAGGTCGTAGATCTGCTCGAAGGCGCACTTCTGCACCTGCAGCTTATGGTGGATCGATGAGATCGATTTCGTCCGTCCCTTGATATGAAACTTCAGACCCGCCTCCTTCAGCCGCTCCTCCAGCGGCCGGATAAAGGCGGCGATGTAGGCATCGCGAGCATCCTTCGTCTGCGCCAACTTCTCCTTTATATAGGAGTACGCCTTACGGTCGGTGTACTTGAGCGCCAGGTCGTCCATCTCGCTCTTGACCGCATAGAGACCCATGCGATGGGCGTAGGGGGCAAAGATCGTGTGCACCTCGTCCGCCAGCACCGTCCGCTCCGTCTCCCCGAGGAGATGCCCGGCGAGTCTCAGCCTCACAAGCCTGTCGGCGATCAGGATCAGGATGATCCGCACATCCTCTGCAAAGGAGAGGAGAAATCGTCCGAGATTATCGCTCGTCATCACCTCCGTCGGGTCGTACACCTCGCAGACCCGCAGGAGAAGTCGGTCCAGGTGTGCCGTATCGGAGCCAAAGGTCTCCTCCACCTGCTCCGCCGTCACCACGCCGCAGCTCATCGGGCGCCAGAGGAGGATTGCCAGGAGAGAGGAGGAGTGGAGGCCGATCTCCTCCACGGCGGAGACGGCGGTGAGGAGCTGCGTCTTCAGACTGTCGAGGCTCTTCGCCTCATACGCCCCCTGATCGGCAGAGCGGCGGAGGATCTCCAGCACCCGGTGGATCAGGTCCGCCGACAGCCCATGATCGAGGCTAAAGAGATACCTCAGGATCTCCCCGATACTGCTCTCGTACGATATGGCTCGGTGGCGATACATGGCGACGGCTTACTTCTCTCTCTTAGAGAGACGGTCTGAGACTCTCTGCTCGTAGTCCGACCGCCGCACCCGCCGCGGACGGACGGAGAGGACGACCAGCAGGATCAGTGCGATGGCGAGGACGGCGAGGGCGATCCAGAAGGTCACCCAGCTCGTCGACTTAAGCATCCCGACGATGGCGGCGATCCCCACCACGACGCATATCAGGATAGGAAGTGTAGTATTGCTCTTGCTCATAATATATCTCTACAAAGACCTTTGTCAAATGGTCTTTCGCCGAAAAAGCGGTGCTTTTTCGGCAGGGACTTTG
>NZ_AQWR01000072.1 GCF_000375645.1 Porphyromonas bennonis DSM 23058 = JCM 16335
CCTATAACTTGGGTCAGGAGTCTGTTGCTCTTGGTCTTATCAATGACTTAAGAGTAAGTCGTGGTCTGGACAAGTCTACTGCCTCTGGCGATGCCCTGTACGAACTGATTAAGGATGAGCGTACGAGGGAGCTTGCCTTTGAGGGATTCCGTCTGTGGGATTTGCGTAGATGGCATATGCCTGTCGTTCGTGACAATCCCCAGACTGGTAAGGATGGATCCGTGAGTCATCTCAAGAAGAGCTCCTGGAACAAGTATGAGGCTGACGACTACCGAATGCTTTGGCCTATTCCTGCCAACGACCTCAACACTAATGAGAGTATTGTGGGTCAGCAGAATCCCGGATGGTAATCCCGGAGTAGACCTGCTACTGTAAATTGAGGGTGCGTCGCACGAGTTGCGGCGCACCCTCTTTCTGTTTTGTGTAGGTATGTCGGTTCTTGACCCGGCTGATGACAGCGATTCTGTCTCAGACAGCTCTTCTCTACGCCGGTAGATCGGGATACTTGGCTCTCTTGTCTACTCGCAAGGTGTGGGGTGGTGGAGTGGGCTGAGGATCAGGGTGGAAGCGGCCCTGCCTCTAGTGCTTTTCTATTACCGGTATTAGTCAACACTAATACCGGGTTTAGTGATCACTAATATCGGGTTTAGTAAAGCCTCTCATCGAACGAGGGCGCTGACTTGTCGGATTGGTGGGACAAGTCGGACGGGTGGGATGGATCGGATAGGTCGGATAGATCGGAAAAGTCGGACGGGTCGGACTGGTGGGATGGGTCGGATGGATCGGACGGGTGGGGCGCTGCACATCGGTCACCGCTGCGCGGATGACCGATGCCTATGGAGCGAGCACCCACAAGGGGTGCTACCCGATCCCGTAGGGGTACGCTATATTATCGGACGGGTCGGACGGTTTGGACAAGGGGCGGTAATGAGGTAGGGCTTTATGCGTTATAGGATGCTGTCAAGCTCCCAAGCCGAAATATGGTCAATACCTTCATTCGTTGGAAGCTTGAAGTCATCCAAACTGACGACATACTTCTCGAAGTTATCCTCTATCGACAAAAGAGAGCGGTACTCTCGCTCTATGGTCTTTCTCTCCGTTAATTGTAGCGTGACCTGGAAATAGAGTCTCCTGCTTCCCTTGATAGCAACAAAGTCTACCTCCGCCTCTTTATTTGTTCCTACATAAACTTGATATCCAGCCCGTCTGAGGCTTAAATAGACAGCGTTCTCCAATAAGTACCCCATCCCATAGCCAAATCCGGAGTAGAGGTAATTGTGGTAGCACAGATCATTCAGATAGTATTTGCTATTGGCTGAAATAGTCTCCTTCCCCTTGATATTATATCTCTCTACCTTATGCACGAGGAACGTGCTCTCGAGATAGGAGATGTAGTTGGAGAGTGTCTCGTAGTTTGTCTTCCTATTTCGTGACTTAAAGAAGTTGACGATGTTGGTGATGGAGATGATGCTGGAGGCGTTGTTGACCAGATAGACAAAGAGGTCATCCAGGAGCTTCACGTCCTTTACTTTATACCTTGCGACAATGTCATGAAGCATAACAGTATCCTTTATCGAGGAGACGTAGTTTTGCTTCATCTCATCATTGGGGAGGTTGAAGAGCTCCGGCAGGGCTCCGGTCTGAAGGAAGTCTAAGTAACTCTCTTTATTAGGCTCTCTCCGGGTGATGCCACAGAACTCTGAAAAACTAAAAGGGAGTATCTCAAACGCTACATATCTCCCCGACAGTAACGTCGCAAGCTCACCAGATAGCAGACTAGAGTTGGAGCCGCTGATAAACACCTCGCAAGGCTCAGCATAGTCTTGAGCGTGTGAGTTGACAAAGCGCTCCCACTCCTCAATGCCCTGTATTTCATCGATGAAGAGGAATACTTTTCCCTGTGGCTTGAGGTCCTTCTTGTATTGCTGAAATAGGTTCTCGAGGTCTTGATAGTCAAGAATGTCTGAAAACTCAAGGTATTCCTTATTGATGTAAAGGATATTATTGGGAGGGGTGCCGTTGGCAATCAGCTGTGCCGCTAACTGCCTTAGGATATAGCTCTTCCCGGCACGACGCTGACCTACTAATACTTTGATTAGTTGGTTGTCAATGTACTGACCTATCTTCTCTGTGTAGAATGCGCGTGGGTATCCCAAGTCGATAGGACGCTCGTCCCAGAAGTTGTATTTCCGTATGGACTCAATCATGTCAAGTGTGCTTGAAATTCTTGTACAAATGTATATATTTTCAAGTACACCTGAAATTTTTTCTGCCGTGATCAAAATTTCAAGTGCGCTTGAAATTTCCGTTGCTTGCCCCTTGCGGGTCGGCGTGAAAGGAGATGTATGGTCGGCGACGCCCTGGCGGGGTCGAGGGGGGCAGGGTGGGGCGTTGTACATCGGTCACCGCTTCGCGGATGACCGATGCCTATGGAGCGAGTACCCCTGTCGGGGTGCAACGCCGCCTGCCGATCCCGCAGGGGCGGAGCCCCGGAGGGATCGTCGTCCTTTAGCCCGGGTGTCGAGGCACGAAGTGCCGAAGACCCCGGGAAACGGTAGATCATCATAATAAATACGACCCCGGCAGGGTGTCGCACTCCCTAAGTAGGCTTGATAGTGCGACACCCTGGCGGGGTCGAGGGGATTTTTCCCCGCTGATCTATCCCGGGGTCTTCGTCGGGGCTTCGCCCCTCCTTGACCACCGGGCTAAACACCGAGCACCCCTGCCGGGGTGCCTTGCCGTCCGATCCCGTAGGGACATTAATCCCTTTGCCAATCACCATTACAAGCAACCCCTACCGGGGTCGAGGGGAGAGACACCCCGACAGGCTGTATTTGAATAATCGGATGATTCTAAATAGATTTGACTATTAAACCCTCTAACCATTATGAACAGAGACACCTACTTTACCTTATTTTTTCACGTCACATTTTCGACAAAGCAACGCATGAGGCTCCTGACACCCTCAATACAGTTGCGACTGCAACCGTATATGATCTCATTCTGCAAGAACAATGGGGCGGTGCCGCTCATTATAAATGGAGTACGCGATCATATGCACCTTCTGTTTTATGTTTCAAGTCCGTCCTTTTGTCTTTCTGACTTCGTGAGAGAATTAAAAAAGTGCACGAATAAGTTGTGCAATGATACGTTAGGCTACAATGGCCTTTTTTCTTGGCAAAAAGGCTATTTTGCCCAGGCGATCAGTCGCGAGCGCGTGCCGGGATGTTACGAGTATATCAAGGATCAGCAGAAACACCATATCAGTATGACGTTTGCCGAGGAATGGGAAAAGATGAAGAAGGACTATCAGAAGGACGAAGACATCGTTGTTCGTTATAAAAAGTAGAGAGTCAAAGTGCCTCGCTGTCCGATCCCGCAGGGGCGTAGCCCCGGAGGGATCGTCGTCCTTTAGCCCGGGTGTCGGAGAAGCGTAGCTCCGACGACCCCGGGAAACGAAGATGCATAGTAGGTATACGACCCCGCCAGGGTGTCGCACTCCCCGGGTAGGCTTGATAGTGCGACCCCTGGCGGGGTCAAGGGGATTTTTCCCCACCGATCTTCCCCGGGGTCTTCGTCGGGGCTTGCGCCCCTCCTCGACACTCGGGCTAAACACCGAGCACCCTAGCGGGGTGCAACGCCGCCGATTGCGCTATCTTGTCGGACGGGTCGGACGAGTCGGATGCGTCGGATGCCCTGCCCAAACTTATCGGCTCACATAGCACGCCGGCATGCGAAAGGATACCCGCTCCATAGGCATCGGTCGAGGCACGAAGTGCCGCTGACCGATGTATAAGCCATACCCAGAAGGCTACCCGGTAGGGGACCCCGGTAGGGGTCACTTCTGCATAGCCCGGTTGGTTGAGGCACGCAGTGCCGAAGACCCCGGGTTAGCGGCGATATGCCTTATATATACGACCCCGAAAGGGTGTCGCACTGATTGCCTGACTGGTATGTGCGACACCCTAGCGGGGTCGTACATCTTTACCGGGGTCCTCTTTCCCGCGGTCTTCGGCACTTCGTGCCTCGACACGCGGGCTAAACAGCGAAGATCCCTCCGGGGCTTCGCCCCTGC
>NZ_AQWR01000073.1 GCF_000375645.1 Porphyromonas bennonis DSM 23058 = JCM 16335
CGACCGCCCTTCTCCTTCCACCTCCGGCGGCGTATGTAGATGAAAGCCTCGCGGCCGGCTATGGGGAAGGTCTGGATCTCACAGGGATTCATATACCCGCACCGGACCACCTCTTTCGCCTCCGTCAGCTCCGGGGGATAATGGCTCTCGTCGTCCTTCTCGTCCATATAGAGTCGGTATACCCCGCACTCCTTTTTCACCTCCTTGAACTCGAAGTCCCGAAGGATCTCCTCCGGGACAAAGGCCGAAATCAACTCCCTTATCTCTGCTGTTTCCATATGCTCTAACTACTTCCTCATCTACTATCTATTGTCTCCTCAACAATGGTAATCTCTTTTTACTCCCCGTCCCAGCACATCAAAATGCGAATTAGCCAAAATAGATAGATAGGGGCCTTTGCTATTGCCTTTAATCGGTATTTTGACTACCTTTGCTGTCAGAAACGTCAGAGATGGGATGACTTCCCACTCCGTTTTAATTCGACTAACAAGCCCGGAAGTGTGGGTGAGTGGCTGAAACCAGCAGTTTGCTAAACTGCCAAACGAGTAATCGTTTCACGAGTTCGAATCTCGTCGCTTCCGCTGAGCGTCAGTAATGATGCAGAGAGAAAGACCTCCATCGGATGATTTCCGATGGAGGTCTTTTCTGCACGCCGAGCCGACCGAACCGCCATAAATGAAAAAGCCCGCTCATACAGGCGTAACCTTGTATGAGCGGGCTTTAGTGGTGGAGATGGAGGGATTCGAACCCTCGTCCAAACATGGAACCAAGCTGCTTTCTACACGTTTAGCTCTGATCGGATTTTCGACGCGAGAGGAGGGACAGAGCAACCGACTCCCACGCTTAGTCTCTTAAGTGTCGTCGCCGATGAAAGACGCATCGACAACCCTTCCCGATACATCAGCACCACCTGATCAAGCCACCTCGGGATCACGGGCCTTGGGTGATGTCTCGCCGCGAGCAATTGCTCAAGCGAAAAAGCAGTAAACCCTAAGGTTTACGCTGCGAGAGCGTAGTTATTTTCGCCAGTTAAAAAGTTTGCTACCCGAGTTAGAGTGCCGGATAACCTACACTACGTGCTTACACAGGTCGACTCTACATGCTGTCAAATCCTGTCATCCCCTCTGGAATATATGTCACAAAGGTACGACTTCCGTGCTAAACCTGCAAGGCAGCCCTGTTATTCTAATATTTATGGGTAATTTTGCTACTGAACCGTTATTATATGAGGGTATCGGCAGGAATAATGTTAGAGCCTACTCTCGATAGGCAAAACGTATGTTACAAGATAAGATCAAGCAGCTGAGTGAGGAGATCCAAGCCCTCCCTCAGCCTACTACAGAGGAAGAGTACGAGTCTCTCCGACTCAAGTATATCAGCCGTAAGGGAGCCCTCAATGGGGTGATCTCAGACTTTAAGTCCGTACCGAAGGAGGACAAGCGTGAGATCGGTATCCTGATCAATGAGCTGAAGCAGGTTACGGAGCAAAAGTTTCAGACCTTCCGCTCGGTCCTCGACCGGGCGAGTGAGTCGTCCCGGCTCTTAGACCTCGACCTGACACGCTCATCTGCGCAGGTACCGGTAGGAGGACGCCACCCGCTCAACTTAGTTCGCGACGAGATCATCCGTATCTTTGGTCACCTTGGATTCAGCATCGCCGTGGGACCTGAGGTGGAGGATGACTGGCATGTCTTCGAGGCGCTCAATTTTCCCCCCGATCACCCGGCTCGTGACATGCAGGACACCTTCTTCGTCAGCCATGATCCTCAGATCCTGCTCCGGACCCACACCTCCTCCGTACAGACGAGGGTGATGGGTGAGCAGAAGCCGCCGATCCGTATCATCTGCCCGGGTAGGGTGTACCGCAATGAAGCTGTCTCCGCACGGGCACACTGCTTCTTCCACCAGGTGGAGGCGCTCTATATCGACGAGCATGTGACCTTCACCGACCTGCGTAAGGTGCTCCTCCACTTCGCCCACGAAATGTTTGGGCCCGAGACGCAGATCCGACTCAGACCCTCCTACTTCCCCTTCACCGAGCCCAGTGCTGAGATGGACATCTCCTGCAACCTCTGTGGAGGAAAGGGCTGCTCCTTCTGCAAGCATACCGGCTGGGTCGAGATACTCGGGTGCGGTATGGTGCATCCCAATGTCCTCGAGGCCTGTGGTATCGACTCCAGTCGCTACACCGGCTTTGCCCTCGGCATGGGCATCGAGCGGATCACCAACCTAAAGTACACCGTCGATGACCTCCGGCTCTTCTCTGAGAACGATCTCCGGTTCCTTAGCCAATTCCAGAGCGAAAAGTGATGACGATCAAGGAGCGAGTAGACGGGGTGATTGAGCGATTTGAGTCCGCCAATCCTCATCCGCAGACAGCACTGCACTACGGCACGCCGTACCAGTTTCTGGTCGCCGTGCTCCTCTCGGCGCAGTGTACAGATGAGCGGATCAATATGGTGACTCCTGCGCTCTTTGCCGCCTATCCTTCGCCCCTGGAGATGTCACGAGCGTCTGAGGAAGAGATCCTAACCTACATCCGGAGCGTCACCTATCCCAATAGCAAGGCGCGCTACCTCAAGCAGTCCGCTGAGTCGATCGTACAGGACCATGGTGGGACTGTCCCCGAGACACTGAAGGAGCTGATGAGTCTTCAGGGAGTGGGGCGCAAGACCGCCAATGTCTATCTCTCCGTAATTATCGGAGAACCAAGGATAGGGGTCGACACTCACGTCTACCGTGTCTCCAGGCGCATAGGGCTGGTCCCTCAGACAGCCAATAACGTCCTCAAGGTGGAGGAGTCTCTTATGCGCCGCATCCCGAGGAAGTACTGGAATCGCATCCATCACTGGCTCATCCTCCATGGTCGTCAGATCTGCTTTGCGCGCAATCCCCACTGCCTCACCTGCCCGATCTCCGACTACTGCCGACACTACGCACGTCGGTACGATGCCGGTGGTGTAGAGAAAATATAGCCAATCCCCATCATATCACACTCTCCTCATGGCACGAAACACACCCATCATCCCTTACATCCCAGTCCTGGACGCCCTGGATCTCACTTCGAATGAAGTACTTATGGAGGAGCAGGCACTGCGGTTGCCCATTATGACCAATAA
Organism: Porphyromonas bennonis DSM 23058 = JCM 16335; assembly: GCF_000375645.1. Lineage (GTDB taxonomy): Bacteria > Bacteroidota > Bacteroidia > Bacteroidales > Porphyromonadaceae > Porphyromonas_A > Porphyromonas_A bennonis. Next base: position 3,120 of record NZ_AQWR01000073.1, read on the forward strand.
CTGGCCGGACCAGTACGGATATATCCCGGTGAGTGCGGTCAGTGTCGCCTATACGGACACCGGTATCTACCTCAGATTCTTCAGCCGGGGACGTGGTCTCCGAGCCACGATATCAGAGGATGGTGATCGTGTGCACCTGGATAGCTGCGTGGAGGCCTTCCTCCGTCTGCCGGGTGATGAGAAGTACTATAATTTTGAATTCAATTGCATCGGCGCATGCGATGCTTCGCATAGAAGGAGCCGCGAGGAGAGCGACCCACTATCCCCCGCAGACTACCAGGAGATCAGACGAGCTGCAAGTGAGCGAAGGGACACCCTCTTCGAGCAGCGACAGGGTATCCAGAGCTTCTGGGTATCGGTAAAGATAAGCTGGCGCATATTTGGGCTATTGCGTACGACAGAGATCCCAGATCACATCGAGGGTAACTTCTACAAGTGTGGGGACGAAACAGTGATGCCGCACTTCGCATCATGGCAGCCGATCGTGAGCCAGAAGCCTGATTTTCATCGACCGGAGTCCTTTGCGCGACTGGATCTGGCGAAGCGCAAGTGACTCATCACTTGTATCGGTAGTTAAGGGTCAGTCTCGGTGCACTGAGACTAATCTCCCCGAGCCGCGGGACTTGACATCGGCTTTCGTGGAGAAGTCCTAAAATGGCCGCGCTCTCGGTGCGATGAATTCTATGATTTCTATTACCGGTATTAGTTGAGACTAATACCGGTAACAGTTTCTCCTAATACCGGTATTAGATCAGACTAATACCGATATTAGTCTGAGGACATCTCCACATGATCCGGATCTGAGGTCAGGATTATG
>NZ_AQWR01000074.1 GCF_000375645.1 Porphyromonas bennonis DSM 23058 = JCM 16335
TACATCGGTCATCCGCTTCGCGGATGACCGATGCCTATGGAGCGAGCACCCTTCGGGTGCCTCACGGATAAGCCCTCTAGGTATATGATTACCCCTGTGCTCAACTGCGTCAGCCCTGGTCGGACCAGTGGGCTATTAGAGATATGCGCCATTTTAGATACCTTTGCCTGTAAGACATATAGATCACTACAACTTGGCTAAGAGCAATACACCCCGATCTCACCGGAGATCGTCCAATAAGCGACCGAGTCGGTCCGCCTCGCCCGCACGGAGAGGCGGCGGCTCGTCTCGTAAGCCTGCCCGTCGGCTCTCGTCCTCGGTCAATACCTCTCCCGTACAGGAGAGCTATAGCCCTGAGGAGCCTCAAGCACTCCTCGATCTCATCATGGCGAAGTCAGGACGCTCCCGCACGGCCGCCAAGCGCCTCGTCGCCTCGGGGAGGGTCTCCGTGGCGGAGGAGCCGACGACGATGGCGACGCTGATGGTGGAGACCGGCACGACCGTGACGGTGCATCGGCTGGCACCGGTCGCTCCATTCTCTCATCACCTCATCTCCATAGAGTGGGAGGATGAGGAGTACGTCGTGGTCTATAAGAAAACCGGCATCCCCACAGTGAATACCGCCCATAAGGATCCGCACAATACGGTGATGTATATCCTCAGTCGTCACTATAAGAAGAGCAACCCCGCCGCTAAGCTCTTCATGCTCAGCCGGCTCGATAAGAGCTCCGCCGGATTTGTCGTCTTCGCCAAGACCACGGAGGCGAAGGAGCGCCTTGCTCGCCGCTGGAGCAGCGCCGTTCATCATCAGCGCTATGCGCTCGTGGTGGAGGGGACGCTACCGACGACGGAGGCCTTTGAGCTCACCTCGGTGTCCACTCCGGGTGATGAGGAGAAGAGGGGACGCACCGCCGCCCGCACGGAGACCGTGGTCCGGGCTGAGGTACAGCCTCTCACCAGCTCGGCGGGAGGTAACCTCCACCTCGTGGAGGCGGATGTGGTGGGGTCGCGGATCTACTCGGTGCGTAAGATCTTCGGGGACAATAAGCTCCGGATCTTCGGCGACATACGGTACCACTCACGCTTCTGTGCAAGGGATCAGATCGCCCTGGCGCAGACTGAGCTGGAGCTGACGATGCCTCACACGGGGGAGACGGTTCACCTGAGACGTCCGATTCCCTCGCACTTCAGACTATTACTGGCACAGGATAAGCGGGAGACCGGGGAGTAGCTCGATCGCTACTCTCCTAAGCTCCATTATGAAGACCTTTACACCAAACTTTTATACTGACTCACAGATATGCGTAAGCATTTAGTCACACTCTTCGCACTCCTTCTGGCGACCATCTGCTCCATACCGGCAGGTGCTCAGATGTTTGAGAACATTGTGCGGTGGGAGACCACGCAGACCAATGATGCTGACGGCGTGGTGACGCTCACCTACACGGCGACGATCCAGTCCGGCTGGCATATATATGGTGTGGACCTGCCCAAGGACGGTCCCACCGTGACCACGGCAGATCTCTCCGAGAGTAAGGGGATCAAGGCGCTGACCGGTCTGACTCCTGACCGGAAGCCCGCCACTACGTATGATCCCAATTTTGCGATGGACCTCACCACGTTTGATGGCAAGGTGACCTTTACGCAGAAGGTGCAGATCCTCGACCCGACAAACTTCGTCATCCAGGGGGATCTGATCTGGCAGGCGTGCAATGATGAGACCTGCACGCCTCCCGATCGTTACTCCTTCTCTTACGGACCCAAGGATCTCAAGACTGCCGTCACCTCCGTCCCCGCTACTGATGTGGAGGAGGGTGGTGCGGTCACGGCTGATGAGCCTGCTCCTGAGCCTGTCGCTCTGACTGAGGGGGCGGCGGACACGGACGATGCGGCACTCTACGAGTCGGTTGAGAGCGAGCTGAGAGCCTACGGGGACAAGAACTTTACCAGCCCCGATACGTCTCTCTGGAAGATCTTTATCCTCGGCTTCCTCGGCGGTCTGGTGGCACTCTTTACCCCCTGCGTCTGGCCGATCATCCCGATGACGGTGAGCTTCTTCATGCACCGGTCACAGAGTAAGAAGAGCGCCCTCCGAGATGCGATCATCTACGGTCTCTCGATCGTGGTGATCTACGTCGCCCTCGGACTGCTCGTCACCGGTATCTTCGGAGCCAGTGCGCTGAATGAGCTGTCGACCAATGCGATATTCAATATCTTCCTCTTCCTCCTGCTGGTGGTCTTCTCGATCAGCTTCTTCGGCGCCTTCGAGATCACGCTACCCTCCTCCTGGACCAATAAGATAAGCACCAGCGCCTCCACCTCGTCCGGTCTGCTGAGTATCTTCTTCATGGCCTTTACTCTGGTGCTGGTCTCCTTCTCCTGCACCGGACCGATCATCGGTACACTGCTGGTACAGGCTGCTGCGGAGGGCAATATCCTCGGACCAACGCTCGGCATGCTGGGCTTCGCCCTCGCGCTTGCGCTGCCCTTTACCCTCTTCGCCATCTTCCCCAATTGGCTCCAGAGTATGCCGAAGAGTGGTGGCTGGCTCAATAGTGTGAAGGTGGTCCTCGCCTTCATCGAGCTAGCACTCTCTCTCAAGTTCCTCTCCGTGGCAGACCTCGCCTACGGCTGGCACATCCTCGACAGGGAGACGTTTGTAGCACTCTGGATCGCCATATCCTTCCTCCTCGGTCTCTACCTCCTCGGGATCATTCGCTTCCCGGCGGATGATAAGAAGGAGTCGGTCTCCTGGTTTGGCACCCTGCTGGCGACGATCGTCTTTGCCTTCGGCATCTATATGGTACCCGGTCTCTGGGGTGCGCCGCTCAAGGCGATCAGCGCCTTCGCTCCTCCGCTGACGACGCAGGACTTCAATCTCTACGACAGCGAGGTGCACGCCAAGTTTGACGACTACGAGGCGGGTATGGCCTATGCCAAGCGTGAGGGCAAGCCGGTGATCATCGACTTCTCCGGCTACGGTTGCGTCAATTGCCGCAAGATGGAGGCCTCCGTCTGGACCGATCCTACGGTGAAGGACATCCTGGACAATGACTTCGTGCTGATCACGCTGATCGTCGACGACAAGACCCGCCTCCCTCAGCCCCTTGAGGTGACCGAGACGAATGGTGACCGCCGCACGCTAAAGACGGTCGGTGAGCGGTGGAGCTACTTCCAGCGGACGAAGTTTGGCTCCAATGCTCAGCCTTTCTACGTTATGCTCGACAATACCGGCCATCCCCTCGCCGCCAGCTATGGCTTTGATGAGGATGTGGACAAGTACATCATCTGGCTGAGAGGCGGACTGAAGGCCTATAAGGATCGTCAGTAATCCCTCTTTGCTATAAACCATGAGAGAGCCCTCTTCCCGACCTTCGGGGAGAGGGCTCTCTCGTATATATGGTATGTAGGAGGAGTGGTTACCTCAGGAGACCTTTGCATAATACCCCATCTGCGGCGTCACTTTCGAGATTCGGGCTTGGTCATGTGCGTTAGCACACTCCCTTCGCCCTCACTCTCAG
>NZ_AQWR01000075.1 GCF_000375645.1 Porphyromonas bennonis DSM 23058 = JCM 16335
AGGTGAGCGATATGATCCGCCGATCGGTGATCAAGTCCCCGATCAGCGGCACCGTGATCGCCAATTACGTCCACCCGGGCGAGCTTGCCGCGGCGGGGCATCCGCTCTTCCGCATCGCCGACCTGGACGTGATGATCCTACGGGTATACATCACCGGTGAGGATCTCGGGCTCCTCCGTGTGGGAGAGAAGGTAAAGGTTCGCGTGGACGGCGGTGCAGGTGAGGAGGCGACTCGCACCTACGACGGGACGATCAGCTGGATCTCGCCCAAGGCGGAATTTACCCCCAAGTCCGTTCAGACCCGCGAGGATCGTGCCGGTCTGGTCTACGCCGTCAAGGTCAGGGTACCCAACGAGGACGGACAGCTCAAGATAGGTATGTACGGCGAGCTGCTTCGACCCGCAGCAGAGTGACGATGACGGGTGCGACGGACGATATCATCAGGGCGGATGGGCTGAGGCTGGTCTACCGCAGTCCGGCGGGCGAGGCGGTCGGTGTCGGCACGGCACCGGAGGGGCTCTCCTTCGCCGTCCGTCGGGGGGAGATCTTCGGCATCATCGGTCCGGACGGTTCCGGTAAGAGTACGCTCCTCCGCATCCTCTGCTCCCTTCTCAGGCCACAGAGCGGCAGCGCTACGGTGGACGGATACGATGTGGTGCGCGACTATCGGGAGCTGCGGCAGCACATCGGATACATGCCCGGCACCTTCTCCCTCTACGGCGACCTCACCGTGCGGGAAAATCTGGACTTCTACGCCACTCTCTTTGGCACCACCGTGGAGGAGAATTACCCCCTCATCGCCGATATCTACTCCCACATCGAGCCCTTTGAGAAGCGCCTCGCCGCCCATCTCTCCGGAGGGATGAAGCAGAAGCTTGCCCTCTCCTGCGCTCTGATCCACAAGCCGCACGTCCTCTTCCTCGACGAGCCGACCACCGGCATTGACCCCATCAGCCGAACCGACCTCTGGCAAATGCTCCGCAAGCTCTCCGCCGATGGTGTCACCGTGGTCGCCTCCACTGCCTATATGGACGAGGCAAGCCGCTGCGACCGAGTCGCCTTTATGCGTCGAGGGGACTTCATCGCCATGGACACGCCGGAGCAGTTGGTCTCGCAGTACCGCCTGCCGCTCTACCGCTTAGAGACAGCCGATCGGATGGCTGCCCTCGAGGCGCTGGAGAGCTATCCCGAGGTGCTGCATGCATACGCCTTTGGCGACTCCTTTCACATCACCCTCCGTGACCGAGCAGACGAGACGGCGCTGAGGAGGCATATCGCCTCTGACGCCCGCCTCGCAGGCAGCCGAGCGGTCGCCACGGAGCCCACCCTGGAGGATGCCTTCCTCCTCCTATCGACAGACGACGATGAGTGATCCGGTGATAGAGGTAGAGGGGCTGACGAAGGTCTTCGGCGACTTCACCGCCGTGGACCACATCTCCTTCCACGTCGAGAGGGGGGAGATATTTGGCTTCCTCGGTGCCAATGGCGCCGGCAAGTCCACCGCCATCAGCATGCTCTGTGGCATCCTCAAGCCGACGGCAGGGCGCGGCACCGTCGCCGGACACGACATCCTCCACGAGGGGGAGCGGATCAAGCAGCACATCGGCGTGATGAGCCAGCGCTTCTCCCTCTACACCGACCTGACCGTGGAGGAGAATCTCCGGCTCTACGCCGCTATCTATGGGATGAAGAAGAAGGCGATCAGGGAGCGAACGGATGAGCTGCTCGAGCAGCTCGACTTCGAGGAGTATCGCCACACCCGAGCCGGGCACCTGCCACTCGGGTGGAAGCAGAAGCTTGCATTTGCCTCAGCGATCTTCCACCGCCCCGAGGTGGTCTTCCTCGACGAGCCCACCGGCGGGGTCGATCCGCTGACGCGGCGGCTCTTCTGGGAGCTAATCTACCGCGTTGCCTACGTGGACGGGATCACCGTCTTCGTCACCACACACTATATGGATGAGGCGGAGTACTGCGACCGGGTCTCGATCATGGTCGACGGGGAGATCCGCGTGCTCGGCACCCCGGCGGAGCTTAAGGCTGCTGAGGGAGTCCCCGATATGGGCAGCCTCTTCACCGCTATCACAAGGCAAGGGAAACGATGAAGAGGAGAGCATCACATCGCGGCGGCTCGCAGATGCGCGCCTTTATCATCAAGGAGTGGAAGCAGATCTTCCGCGATCCGCTCACGCTCCTGATCCTCGTCGCCATGCCGATCACGGAGATGCTCCTCTTTGGCTTTGCGATGAATATGGACGTCACCGACATCCGTACCGTCATCATCGACCATTCGACCGACGAGACCGGCAAGCAGTTGGCTGACGCACTGGAGGGAAATACCACCTTCCTCTACCAAGGGATGCTCGCCGACAGCGGGGAGGCGGAGGAGATGATGAAGGCGGGCGAGATAGATCTCGCCATCGTGGTGCCGGAGCACTTTGAGCGGGACCTCTTCACCGGGCTGCCGACCAGCCTGCAGGTGATCGCTGATGTGTCGGACCCCGCCATGGGGAGCATCCGAGGAGCCTATGCCCAGCAATTTATCGCCGACCAATTGAGCCGTCGCACCGGCAGCGCGGGGATCCCCTACAGCATCGAGATCACACCCCAGATGCTCTACAATCCCGGACTCGTCTCAGCGTACAACTTCGTCCCCGGACTGATGGGGCTGGTGCTCCTCGTCATCTGCACGCTGATGACCAGCATCAGCATTGCGAGGGAGAAGGAGCAGGGCTCCATGGAGCTCCTCCTCACGACCCCGGCGCGCCCGACCACCATCGTCCTCTCCAAGACCGTCCCCTACCTCGCCGTCTCCCTGATCATCATCGCGATCATCCTCGTCATCTCCCGCTTTGTCCTCGGGGTGCCGATCCGTGGCTCGCTTGCTCTGATCCTCCTCGTGACGCTGGTCTTCACCTTCTTCAGCCTCGCCTTCGGACTCCTCCTATCGAGCCTCGTCAAGTCGCAGAAGGAGTCGACGATCCTAACCGGCTTCAGCGTGATGATGCCGACGATGCTCCTCTCCGGGATGATCTTCCCGGTGGAGAATATGCCGCTCGTCCTCCGGTGGATCTCCCGCTTCATCCCCGCCACCTACTACATCACCTCGATGCGCAAGCTGATGATCCAGGGCGCCGGACTCAGTGCCATCTGGGTCGAACTGCTGCTGCTCGTCCTCTTCGCCATCCTCACGATCGCCCTCGCCATCCGTAACGTCAAGCCCCGCCTGAGATGAGTAGTGCCTTTCGATACCTACTGGAGAAGGAGTTTAAGCAGATTGCTCGGGACAGGATCCTCCTGACGATGATCTTCCTCTTCCCGACGATCATGATCGGTCTGACGCCCTGGGTGATCAATTTCA
>NZ_AQWR01000076.1 GCF_000375645.1 Porphyromonas bennonis DSM 23058 = JCM 16335
CGGCCATCGGACGGGGCAGAGATCTATCGGACAAGTCGGACGGGTCGGCGGTCAGTGGCACCCCGGCAGGGGTGCTCGTCGTTTAGCCCCGGGTCTAGGGGCGTAGCCCCGGCGACCCGGGGATCCGGCATTGCAAGCGATCCCGCGACCCCGTAAGGTGTCGCACTGGTTGACTGACTGGTATGTGCGACACCCTTGCGGGGTCGTATACCTTGAATGCATCGTCGTTTCCCGGGGTCTTCGGCACTTCGTGCCTCGACGCCCGGTCTAAACAACGATGATCCCTCCGGGGCTACGCCCCTACGGGATAGTACGGCGGGAGGCACCCCTACGGCATCGTCCGGCGCAACCATTGATGAGATTCGCTCGGAGACTCACCCATTAGGTCCAACCCGTTCGACCCGACCGCTCCTCAGTCCTCTGATGACGACCTATTTACGGTCCATTAGAGACCAAAGGGAGGAATAGTTGCAGCGAGAAGACAAGAAGCGACACAAAGAGACATCGCCCCCCGTAAGGAAAGTATCTTTGCAGCTATCCTACTTACACCCTACATACGACCCATCAGAGGAATCTCCGCAAGAGCAAAAGGAAACCCACCATTAAGCATGGAGGGAAATCAGAAATCGCAACAAGATTCAAATAGATAGCAAACAGCAGATGCTTGATACATCAGAGAGACAAATGAGTCCGACTCCACTGCTCCAGTGAAGCAACAGAGGCCTCGCGAAGCAAGACTATACCATCCTTGTCCACGAGATAGATCGTGGGGACTCCCGTGATATTATAGAGGTCTGTGTCGTATAGATCTGTGTAATTGTAGCCATGGATCCAGCCCTTAGGAAGCTCGTCCTTAACGGACCTCGTCCACTCCTCAAGGGGTCCCATCTTATCCACCGTCAGCACCGATAGCTTACCTGCTGAGATAGCGGCAGACAAGGTCTCAGAGGACTGTATGTCAGCCATAACCCTATGGCAGGTATGGCAGGGGACGTTGTAGAAGAAGAGGATCAGTGGGCGCTCTCCGAGAAGCGACCTCATTGATGACTCTCCATCGAGAGTATTGTAGGTAAAGTCGGCAGCAGGCGTACCAGGACGGTTCTTCAAGACCAACGAGAGCTGATACTCCGGGATCATTTTATCGTCCTCAGAAGAGTAATCAGAGGCGATAATCGCACGAGCAAAGGGCAGATAGCTCTCATAGTCGCCACGCTCATAGAGGCCGTCAGCCAGGTGGGTAAAGACATAATAGGAGACGGAGTCTGCCTCTGCCCGCCTCATGAGATCCTTAACAGCAGGATAAGCAGTCGCTGAGTCTACCTCCGACAGCTGAGAGACATAACGATCAAAGACCCGGCTCATAAAGTCAGCATCGTGGGTATACGTCTCGTCCGTAAAGACAAGCCCATCCCAATAGTGAAGAAGTCGGTACTCTGCTCGCTCCTCAGGCGAAGAAAGGTCGGACGGGGTGGGAACGGTATCTAACCAAGCAACGCCGGCTTGGTCGAGATAGACGGCAGTATGCTTCTCCCTGGTGCAAGAGAGGAGTCCGTAGGACAGCATCAGCGAAAGCGCAACAACGGCAAATATAGATCGACACATAACGTAACTGATATATAGCGCAAATGTAAACAAAAAAGGAGGCACTCTCACCGAAGTGAAAGTGCCTCCTAAGGAATATGTGACGTTAGAGCATATGCTCTAGGTCATTTCATGAAGCTAAATCAGAGAGAACGAAGTTCTGAAGTCTTCTTGACAGGAACGATAACCTCGCCCTTAATCTCGCCCCACTTGTAAGTAACGGTGACAGGTACCTTAATGCTAAAGCCCTCATCGATATTCGAACCGTTGTTACGATAGGTGAGACGACCAAAGCGGAACTTCTTGGTAACCTTCTGGTCATTGACAACGACTTCTACAGTCTCATTGTCATCAGTCTGCTTGAAGATGATGTTCTCCGGGATCGTTGTCTCAGGCTTACCACCGACCTTCAGACCAATAGGCTTGATATTCTTAGTATCAATCTTGATGGACTGGATATCGTAGTACTTGAAGTAGTTCTCGTGCTTCGGCATGAAGTAATAGTCCTTGGTAGTCTTGACATAATTACGCCAGTCGTAGAGACGAACGATATCATTAATGTCAAGCCAAGTGAGCTCCTCACCAAAGTCCTTACCATCAACGAGATACTTATCAGTCTCAGCATCCAGACTAACCGGACGGAGGAAGTGAACGAGGAAGCTGTCACCGTCCTTAAGACCCTTGACAGTCATACGCACACCGCACTCATTCTCGGCAGCAATACGGATGCGAGCCATCATGTTCTCCTCAGAAGCATTGAGTAGCTGCTTACCGATCTTGCTGTTCTCATTGTAAGAAACAACGTAATCGTAGGTATTAGTAACCTTCTCAGTGTCACCGAATGTGATCTTCTTATCTGTCACGATGGTTGCAACCACCTCAGAGGGCATACCCTCCTTAACCGCAAGGAGCTGGGTACCATCTGCATTAGGCGCCAGAGTATATCCGAATGCCTCCTTAAGGGTGGGCTGCTTCTGC
>NZ_AQWR01000077.1 GCF_000375645.1 Porphyromonas bennonis DSM 23058 = JCM 16335
TCAAGAGTCCTATAGCAACAATGATGAGGATCAGGTATGACTCTGTGGTACGTAGACGTCGACGAGGTGGGTCTCGGGGGTGAGGGGATGGAGGTTGGCGCGATGCAGCTCAGCGGGGAGCAGGGCGCCGTGTCCCTTGGTGAGGCGGAGCTCACCGCCGTCGGTGGTGATCGCCACCTCGCCCTCCTCGCAGAAGAGGTAGGTGAAGGAGTCACGCTCTGCAACCGGCAGGGCGAAGTCCTTTGTCAGGCGTAGGACCGAGGTGCAGAAGTAGGGGCTTCGGACAAGTGTGACGAGGGCATCCTTTCGCTCCCGGTCATAGGTCGCCTTGCCGTCCCGGTCGACCTCGTAGTTGATCACCTCGACAGCTCGGTCGATGTGTAGCTCACGGGTCCGCCCTTGGGCGTCGGTCCTACCGAAGTCGTAGAGCCGGTAAGTGATATCAGACGCCTCCTGTATCTCAAGGAGCAGGCAGCCGGCACCGATGGTGTGGACCTTACCCGCCGGGAGGTAAAAGACATCCCCCCGCTCGGCGTGGTAGCTGTGGATGTAGTCCATCACAGCATCGCTCTTGACCAGCTCTCGCAGCTGCTCGGGGCTCGTCTCTCTCGACCAGCCGGCGCGGATGGTGGCGTCGGGAGTGGGGTCAAGTAGGTACCACATCTCTGTCTTGCCGCGGGAGTGCTCATGCTCGCGGGCGTAGTCGTCGTTGGGGTGGACCTGCACAGAGAGATCCTGTCGCGAGTCGATGACCTTGATGAGGAGGGGAAAGGAGTCCCCGAAGCGCTCCCTGACGTGACGACCGAGGAGCCGCTCCCCATACTCTTGGGTGAGCGTTGGTAGGTCGACACCCTTGAGAGGACCGGCGGCAACGACCGACTCATCGCCCGGCATAGGTGAGACCTCCCAGCTCTCGCCGATGTCGTTATAGGGAGAGGGCAGTCCTTTGTACTTGAATATTCGGTCACCGCCCCAGATTTTTCGCTTGAAGGGAGCGTCAAAGGTGAGCGGGTAGAGAGGTAAGGAAGAGGGGTGAGACATCGGTTTTACTTTGATTTCTTAAGGACAAGGGCGGTACGCGGGGGGAGGTAGAGCTTGAGCCAGCCCTTGCCGTCCTCCATGAAGTGGGGGTCGTACTGGGTGAGGTGCGCCACGGAGTGATCCTGACGATCGTAGCCGCCAAATCTCGGGTCGTCGCTGTCGAGGACGATCGTGTACTTGCCCGATGGGGCGAGGATGCCGTAGTCTGTGAAGGCGCGTGTGGGGCTGAAGTTGTAGACAAAGACGAGATCCCCACGGGAGTAGGCGAGTACCTGATCCTGGTCCTGGTCCCAGAGCTTGACCACCGGTATTCTCTCAAAGTCGGGGACACTCTTGACGAGCTCGAGCATCGCCTCGTCAAAGTCCTCGAGGAGGCTGTACTTGAGGAAGCCATTCGTGGCCAGGCTCCACTGGCGACGGGCATACTTGTAGCTCCAGCCATTGCCCTCGCGAGGGAAGTCGATCCACTCCGGGTGCCCAAATTCGTTTCCCATAAAATTGAGATACCCGCCATTCATCGTGGTGCAGGTGACGAGACGGATCATCTTGTGGAGTGCCGTACCGCGGTCCACCGCCTCGGTGTGGTGTGCCCGGTCCATATGGTCGTACATCTCGGCATCGATGAGGCGGAAGATGATCGTCTTGTCGCCGACCAGCGCTTGATCGTGTGACTCGGCGTAGGAGATGCTCTTCTCGTCACTTCGGCGGTTGGTGGTCTCCCACCAGATGGAGCCGGGGGTCCACTCCTCATCGCGACGCTCCTTGATGATCTTGATCCAGTAGTCGGGTATATTCATCTGGAGACGGTAGTCGAAGCCGTAGCCGCCGTCCTTCACCGGCACACCGATGCCCGGCATGCCGCTCACCTCCTCAGCGATGGTGATGGCATCGGGGTAGACCTCATGGATCAGCTGATTGGCGAGGGTGAGGTACATAATCGCATCGCCATCCTGTCCGCCATTGTAGTAGTCGGAGTAGGTGCAGAAAGCCTGACCGAGACCATGATTGAGGTAAAGCATTGAGGTGACGCCATCGAAGCGGAAGCCATCGAAGTGGAAGCTCTCGAGCCAATACTTACAATTGGAGAGGAGGAAGTGGAGCACCTCGTTTTTCCCGTAGTCAAAGCACATCGAGTTCCACGCCGGGTGTAGCATTCGCTCGCCGCCATGGAAGTACTGGGTGTAGGTGCCGTCAAAGCGCGCGAGCCCCTCCTCCTCATTCCTCGCTGCATGGGAGTGGACGATATCCATGATGACAAGCAGCCCGAGCCGGTGCGCCTCGTCGATCAGCGCGCGCAGGTCATCTGGTGTACCGAAGCGGGATGAGGGGGCGAAGAAATTAGTCACCTGATACCCAAAAGATCCGTAGTAAGGGTGCTCCATGATCGCCATGATC
>NZ_AQWR01000078.1 GCF_000375645.1 Porphyromonas bennonis DSM 23058 = JCM 16335
AAGGCGGAGGCTCTCAACCAAAACCTCCAGCGCTTCATCAGCGTCAACTACGGAGCCAGAAACACCGACTTCTTTCTCTACCGCATCGCCCTCCATTTCTCTTGAATCCCTCCCCTCAACAAAGGTAATCTCTTTTTACTCCCCGTCCCAGCACATCAAAATGCGAATTAACCGTGTTTTTCCAATCGATGTCGCAGTGCTTCCTCTGTTTGGGGAGAAGTACGCATTACTTGTAAGACTTTCTCCCTTACGGCTGGTATCAGTGGCTTGATAGCTTGCTTAGATTGTTGCATCCTATTTTGCACGGCTGTATAGCCCACACCACGACCTATCTCCGAGGCATGGATGGTGTACTTACCTTATCGCCTTTATCATCAGTCGGTACATAGACCAGTCCATCGTACTTCTTCCCTCGAAACCCTGTTTTGACTTCTTCCACGGCAAGATTGTAGTGGGAAAGAATGGCATTGAGTTCTCCCAGCGAACAGAAGCGATAATGCTTCAGAACAGAACGAGCTATAAATGCTACCTGCTCTTTGATATTTCCTTTTGCCATATCCAACTTTGAGAGCTCTTGTAGCTATTTATGCTAACCACCAAACTTTTTAGGTAGAGATTTTATGCGGTCTGATACTCTTGAGCTACTTTGAGGTGGTGATCGGGATCATATAAGGTGTCGTTCTTCACCATAGCCCATATTATAGTGATCAGCTTATTCTTAATGTTATTGATGATGATCAGCTTCGGCTTGCCCTTTTTGAGCAGCCTTTCCCTGTAGAGGGCGATCTCAGGATTCCAAATCATGGCTGAGACGGCGACCATATACAGAAGTCCGGAGTAGTAGGAGTCAGCCTGCCTGCTCCTATGGGAGCCGTTTTGTATGGACGTGCCGGACTCGCTTCTGAAGGGTGCTATGCCGAGAAAACAGGCTAGAGACCTCTTGGAGCCGAATGTCGTAAAGCCGCTCGTGAGGACAATCAAAGCGATAGCAGTTACCGGTCCCACACCATTGATGCTGACGATGATGTCATAGATCCTGGAGAGCTTCTTTTCAGACCTTATGAGGCTGTACATTTGTCGGTCTACTTTGGCGATCTGCTCTTTGATGTAAGCCAATTGTCTGTCCAGGATTTTTATATTCATCACGATGGCCTTGCTGCCTGGCTTGGCCTTGAGACGGACTTCGGCATCATGTTTCTTGCACATCAGTCCGGCTTGCTCCTTCACGAGACGTCGTCTGATGTCATTGCACTCCCTGAGCTCTGAGAGAACCGGACTTTCGGGGACAAAGAGTCTGACCCTCTTCTGATAGAAAGTCCTTGCATACTCGGCGATCATGGTCGCGTCCGCCGAGTCAGACTTCTCTCGGACGATCCTGCCGGAGCCGTTCTTGATACAGATGGCGTTCTCAAGCCAGCAGTCGATCCCGGCGTCAAAAAGCCTCCGTGGCAGGAGGAGACTATAGCTCCCGGTATGCTCCCCGCAGACCAGCACATCGGAGAGTGAGCACGTCTCAGGAAGGAGCTTTACGATCCACGATACGAGTGCCTTAGCACCCTTGTCATCATTGGAGAAGGACTTGGGCAGACAAACCGGATGCTGATCCTCACCAAGAAGAGCAGAAGCGACAAAATTCGCTTTGGCAAAGTCAATGCCGACAAATAGAGTTTTCTTCATAACTTTGAATGCTTTTAGTTTGAGCGGTACTAAGCGACAAAAGCTGTTTTAGGCAAAAGCTGTAATTAGGTTCTTCCTATCTATTTATTTGGCTTTTAACAGCTTGACCGAGAGGAGGTCCATAGCCCGGAATGGATTTTTCAATCCCTGCTAAACAAATGGTTTACCATCCTCTCAGTCGGTTAGTGCCGCTCTTCATACAACAAAGATACGATACTAACCCTGCTGTCAGGAGCACCTGCAGGGCTGACGTTTTTGGATTTGCCTGAGATCTTCCTGAATAAAAACGAGAAAAATATCTGGAAATCAGGGCATTAAGCTTGCGTAACCAGCGAATTATTAGTACCTTTATATCTGATAATCAATCGTTTGTCTCTCTTTTTAAGCGTTATTGGGTATGAATAATTTGCTCTCGGTCATCTCGCTCATTCCTGAGTTTAGGAAAGGGAATCATTTGGTTTATCCCATTGATTACCTTTTGCTTGTGGCTTTTTGCACAATGATGTGCAACNAAACTTCGTGGCATGCGATGGAGGACTATGCCGAGATCCATCAGAAGGACTTGAGGAAACTGTATTTCAAGATTTCGGGAAAGGTGCTCAGGAGGTACACACCTTCACACGACGTGTTCTGCGCCGTCTTCCAGACCCTATCGCCGATTATGTTCCACAATGCATTTAAGTCCTGGCTCCTAGAGGT
>NZ_AQWR01000079.1 GCF_000375645.1 Porphyromonas bennonis DSM 23058 = JCM 16335
TTTTATAGGTCTATAGACCTACAGCTTACTTGATAGAGGCCTCATAGATACCATCGATAGAGGCACCGATGGTCTTATTGAACTCCTCATCACTCTGCTGTGCAGAGAGTCCCTCAGCGAGACCGCGAGAGAAGGAAGCGATGATGCCGTGATTCTTAGCCAGCAGCTCATTAGCATGCTCGCGGCTGTAGCCACCGGAGAGGGCTACGACACGGACGATATTCTTGTGCTCGATGATCTCCTTGTAGAAGTTGTCTACCGTCGGGAGAGTGATCTTGAGCATAACGGGCTCGTCCATCTCATCGAGATGAGCGAGGATCTCGCGCTTGAGGATCTCCTCAGCCTTAGCCTTATCGGGGCAGTGGATGTCCACCTCGGGCTCGAGGATCGGCATCAGACCGTGAGAGAGGATCTTCTTACCCCACTCAAACTGCTGTGCCACGATAGCCTTGATGCCCTCCTCATTAGCCTGCTTGATGACACTGCGCTCCTTGGTACCGAAGATGTTGTGCTTCACAGCATCCTCGCAGAGGTCGTCGAGACCGGGGAAGTCCTTCATCAGCTGCACGCCATTCTTCTCCTCGCAGAGGCCCTTGTCGACCTTGAGGAAAGGAACGATGTGGAGGTTGTCCCAGAGGTAGTCAGGGGTCTTCTTGCCGTCGATCTCACCGCGCATGGTGCGCTCGAAGAGGATCACACCGATGATCTTATGCTCAGCAAAGCCGGGGCTCTTGATCATACGGGTACGCATCTCGTGGATGAGCTCAAACATCTCCGTCTCGTTGCTCCAGGCATCCTCGGTCAGACCGTAGGACTTCAGGGCCTTGGGCGTAGAGCCACCACTCTGGTCAAGGGCGCCAATAAAGCCCTTGCCGTTCTTCATCTGTTCTAGCTGTTCCTTGTTCATCTCTTTTTACCTTATATAAATTGATTGGAGCTATTATAGTGTCTTGTCACTGTAGGGACCTATCCCTTTCTACCCTCAAAGATACAAATTTCCTCCGACTCGCGAAGCCATAGTTACTGAAATCTTTTCGGATAATAGTACTTTTAACCTCTCTTCATAGTCTAAATCGCCCACGCTTCTCATGGTGTGCGATCAGCTGGTCGTAGCGATCGACCACCTCGCCGACCACATCCTCCCAGGTGCGAGAGATCGTATGGGGGATCCGATCCGCCACCCGCTGCCGTCCCTCCACATCGCGGATCGTCTCGATGATCTTGTCCGCATAGACGCGCGGATCATTCTGCTTGGCGATGAAGGCGTTGACCCCGTCCTGGAAGGGCGCAGCACAGGTTGTTCCCTCCAGCAGGAGACTGGGCGTATGCATCAGCGCCGCCTCTCGGATCACATTACCGTACGTGTCGTAAAGCGAGGGGAAGAGGAAGAGATCCGCCGCCGCATAGTACGAGAAGAGCTCGGTCCGGTCCTTGATCGTCCCGGGAAATATCGCCCGATCCTGTAGACCTAAGCTCTTCGCCTTATCGATAAACTTCCCCCGCGCCACACCGCTTCCGAGGGAGTAGAAGAGGAATTTCCGATCACCCAGCAGCGCAAGGCTATCGAGGATCATCCCGACATTCTTTATCCGGATCTGCTGACCGACGAAGAGGAAGAGCGGAGTCTCGTCGTCCAGTCCCAGCTCACGCCGCTTCCGCTCACGGAGCACGGACCAGTCCTCACTCACCGTCTCCACGCCATTAGGAATCACGACGATCTGCCCTCGCTTCTCCCTAAATCCATACTCATGCATCGTCTCCAGGATCGACTCGTCGGTGATCCAGACCTGATCGGCATGGCGGTAAAATTCCATAATCCAGTCCTTAGCCACATCAGAGATGAAGCGACTCTTGGTCGCACCGTAGAAGTCATCCTTATACTTCGAGCGGAAAGAGGCGATGAAGGGGATGTCCCGTCTGCGAGCAATCACACGCCCCATCCGTCCCGTCGTGAAGGGAGCATGGCAGTGGATGAGATCAAAGGGCAGATGATACACCTCACGTGACGCACGCGTGGGTATAAAGGGCAGTCCCACTGAGTAAGGAGGCCGAGGCGGCACAGGCACCGAGGGGATGCGAGTAATGGGGAAGGGCTCAGGCATCTCAGGCTCTCCCTTAGAGTACGGTACCACGACGTGCACTTCACGCCCCATCTTATACATCTGGATCGCATTATTATAGACGACGGTGCCCACCCCATCTACTGCCGGCTGGAAGCTGTCATTGAAAAGCCCGTACATATCTCGCTCTCGTGTGTGATCATTCCGATTACTGCACAAATATACCTATTTGGCACACTCTCGCGCAATCCGAGCGAGGGACGGCGAGGGGTGACGCATTTGAGCATTGGGGTAATCATATACCTAGAGGGCTTATCCGTGAGGCACCCGAAGGGTGCTCGCTCCATAGGCATCGGTCATC
>NZ_AQWR01000080.1 GCF_000375645.1 Porphyromonas bennonis DSM 23058 = JCM 16335
GCTGCGTGAGGAGCTGGATCACCTGGATGCGATCTTTGTCACCCACGAGCACTACGACCACATAGGCGGGATGGATGACGTGAGGGCTTTCTCCAATCACCACCACACCTTCCCCATCTTTGCCCTACCGCGAGTGATCGATGCGCTTCACCGGGTGATGCCCTACTCCTTCGGTCCAAAGAAGTATCCCGGTTCGCCCACACTGGAGCTCCACCCGCTCACTCCCGGGGAGCCTGTGGCAGACGAGCGCTATGCGGATGTGCTGCCCTTCACTGTGCTGCATGGTCAGCTCCCGATCCTCGGCTACCGCATCGGAGACCTCGCTTACATCACCGACTGCAAGACCCTACCCGAGGAGAGCTATGAGATTCTCAGGGGCATCCGCACATTGGTAATCAACGCTCTCCGGATCAGGGAGCATCCGTCACACCTGAGCTTCGACGAGGCACTACAGGTGATCCACCGCATCGGTCCGGAGCAGACCTATCTCACCCACATTGACCACGACTTCGGAACCCATGAGGAGATCTGCACCCTCTGTCCTCCCGGCATCACTCCTGCCTACGACGGCCTGACCATCGAGCTGTAGTCGATCAGAATCGTCGTTCTATATCTCTCGTGGCAGTCTGTGAGCGGAAGGACGAGCTGTCCTTGGCATTGGAGAACTTATAGGAAATAGAGAAGTATAGAGTGGGGTAAGAGTACCTGTTATCAAATCGGATGTTATACCCTTCCCTACGACTCTCCCCGCGATAGCCGGAGGCAAATAGATTGAGCCCGGAGAGTGACAGCGTGAGACGTCGATCGAGGAGACTGTAGCTCGTCCCCGCTTCCATACTGTACTGAGGCTTCACGACGGCAACGGTGGTTTTGGTTCGCCCGGTATAGTCCCCCGAGACATAGCCGGTCCAGGTGCGAGACTCATTGAAATTAAAGGACAGAAACCCATTCACCCCCCACTCCGTGCCATCCGTCCGCATCGGCAGCGACGGACTAAGAGCTGTATATCTGCTCCGTCCATAGTATCCGTCCACACTGGCACTGAGCCAGCTCAGCTTGTCGTAGTAGTAGCTTGCCGACAGTCCGAGGAAGAGCCTATCCTGGGCGTTCTCCACACGGGTAAGTACCTCATCCCCCTTCACCGTCGACACCGCCGCTATCATATTGCGTCCCCCTTCCACAACTCCTGACAGTGAAAAAGAGCCGCCGTATGCGTACTGCAGCGCTGAGGAGTAGCTCACTTGCGGTCTCAGCCGAGGGTTACCCTGGTAAAAGGTATGCGCATTGGTCTGCCACATAAAGGGATTAAGATCCTGGTATTTCGGCTCAGTGATCGTGCTATTGACCCGCAGAGCCACCTTGTGGCTGCGGCCGGGCGAGTAGGTGATATGGAGCGTAGGCAGCCAGGAGCCGCTGTAGCGCGAGACGTCCTCATCAGACGATGACGCCGCTGGCTCGAGCTGGTGTAAGGACGCCCGGGTGCCAATGTACCTCAGTCCGCCCCTGACCCACCAGAGATCACTCATCTGAAGCGTGGTACTGACATAGGGAGCAAAGGCTAGCTCCGTCCAGCGAACTTTATTCTCCTGGGTCACTGCGGCAGTCTGACCAGTCATCTCGCTGTCGTGATCCCGATAGTTCGTCGTCGCACTGAGGGACATCTTGACCCCTGCCTCCAGTATGTTCTTGTGCTTGTCATCGAGGTAAAAGGCGTAGTCGTTATTGAGACTCACGCCGGAGGTATTGATGTCGTTATGCTCCAAATAGGTCATATAAGACAGTGTACTTGCCCTGTCGGTACCGACGAAGTCCAGCCGAGACCGATTAGTAAGACTGACACCGGACAACTCTGCCCATACACGATGACCACGCTGTCCAAAGGCGGACTCCCAATAGGCAGTGCCTGTCAGACGCGGCTCCTTAGCATCATACGTATCAAGGTTACGGTTGCCTTTTGGAACTTCACTGTCCTTTGCCAGCTTGTCCGCTTGATACGCCTTAGTATTAGGTTTCTGTTCGTCAGGCCACGAATTCGCTATTGCTTCTTCTCTCCCAAGGGTCACCCCTTGAAACTTGCAAGTCGCTATGGGGTTCGT
>NZ_AQWR01000081.1 GCF_000375645.1 Porphyromonas bennonis DSM 23058 = JCM 16335
CATCGGACTCCTGACGAGGCTGGCTCATCGTCTGCTCGATGAGGGGTACGATCTGATCCTCGGGACCGACAGTGACGAATTCGTCGTGCCCGATCCCCGGACCGGTCTCTCTCTGAGGGAGTACCTCTCGGAGCACCGACCGGAGAGCCACGCTTCAGCCCTGGGACTTGACTTGGGACAGCGGCTTGACGAGGAGGCTCCTCTGGATCCCGATCGCTCCCTCCTCGAGCAGCGTCGCTATGCCGTGCTGACCGCTCGCTACACTAAGAGCTGCATCCTCACCCGCCCGCTCAACTGGGGAAGCGGATTCCACAGAGTGAGAGGGCACAACCTCCACATCCTCCCCGATCTCTACCTGATCCATGCCGGTTACTGCGACCTCGAGATGGTGAAAGCACGGCAGGGCGAGCGGGGTGTGGACTGGGGAAATCACCTCTCCCGACGTGCGAGGACTATTCACTTCACCTCCACCCGCACACCTATTGACGCAGATCGAATCCTGAGAAGGGCGCGCCGCCTACAGAGACTCTTTCGCCCCCTCTTTGCCTGGAATAAGCCGCTTATGCCCGGTCGCAAGCGAGTGGTCAGGCTCCCCGAGCGCTTCAGATCCATAGATATATGACTCCACTCATCACCGTGATCATCCCCTGCTACAATGGGGCAAAGTATGTACATCGCTGCCTCGACTCGATCCGGCGGCAGAGCTTCCGTGACTTAGAGGTGCTGCTGATCGACGACGGCAGTACGGATGACTCCGCCGCCCTCGCTGCGGAGTATACGGAGGTGACGGTGATCGCCAATGACTCAAATAGAGGCCTCGCCTACACCCGAAATCGAGGGGTACAGCTGGCGCAGGGAGAGTATGTCCACTTCCTCGATGTCGACGACCGGGTCAGCTCCGACTACTACCTCCGGATGGCAGAGTCAGCACAGGCTACCGGTGCGGATATCGTGATCGGGGGGGCGGTCTTCCAGGGGCGGTACTACCACAATCAGCGCTTCACTCAGATCAAGACCTATACCGGGCGATCCAAGTACTGCATTACCTATCCCGGTCGCTGGGGCTACTCGGTGCTCTACCTCTTCCGCACCTCACTGCTACGGGAGCATCAGATCACCTTCCCCGAGGGACGCCTTATGGAGGATATCCCCTTTACCATCCGAGCATTCTACTACGCTGATGCCGTCTCCACCGCCATTGATGCCGAGTACCTCTACATCCGAAATGAGGGCTCGATCCTGACTACCCGGGACGAGGCTCATAAGCTGCGGCGGAGGAGAGACAGGCAGTTGTCCCGGGAGGAGGTTCGCCGATTTGCGGAGGAGAAGGGCGAGCGCATCCCGGGGGTGAATGGCGGCTTCCTCCGCTTCGGACTCGAGTATCTCCGTCGCAGGCTCTTTGCCTCTCGTCAGACCGACCTCACAGAAGAACTCAAGTAATGAATACCAAGCCACTTGTCACGATCATCATCCCCTGCTATAATGGGGAGAAGTATGTCGATCGCTGCCTCGACTGCATCCGCGAGCAGGACTATAAGGAGCTGCAGGTGCTCTTCGTCGACGACTGCAGCAGTGACGGCTCGGTCGAGAGAGCTTCGCGCCACCCCGGGGTGACCATCCTCCGAAGTGAGCAGAATGGTGGCAGCTCCTATTCCCGAAACAGAGGGATTCGTGAGGCAAGGGGGAAGTACATTCACTTCTTCGATGTGGATGACCAGATCAGCAGTCACTTCTACGAGCGTCTTGTGGAGGCGGCTGAGCGGAACGATGCCGATATGGCTTTCGCAGGTATGGTCAATGAGGCAGCACCGCAGTACACACAGCTCTTCACCAAGGAGCGGGTCTTCATCGATGTGGAG
>NZ_AQWR01000082.1 GCF_000375645.1 Porphyromonas bennonis DSM 23058 = JCM 16335
CTCGCTCCATAGGCATCGGTCATCCGCGAAGCGGTGACCGATGTACAAAGACCCTTCCCTACCCCTCGACCCCTTGTGGGTCGCCAAGCAGAGCCTTCAGCGACCCCGCTAGGGTGTCGCGGGATCGCTTGCGGTGCCGGATCCCCGGGTCGTCGGGGCTACGCCCCTCGACCCGGGTCTAAAAAGCGGGCACCCCTATCGGGGTGCTTCGTTCCCCACTCTTCATGATGAGTTGGATGACTTACGAAAGGCTCAAATGCGTCACCCCCAGTCCTTCAGGGACTAAAGTCTTCACTTCTCTTTCTCGATCGGCAGCTCGGGAGGACATCGGCGGCGAAGAATTTGGGTACCTTTGAGGAGGATCATTGCAGAGGTCCCGTTTATATCGACTAAGTAACGACCACCATCATATGCGCATTACGCAGGATCAACCGCTCAAGGAGCACAATACCTTCGGTCTCGATGTCCGAGCCGCTTTCTTCATCACCCTGGAGAGTGAGGAGGATGTCCGAACGCTGGCCCGGGACGAATATTTCCGGACGATGCCTTTCATCACCATAGGAGAGGGAAGCAACCTCCTCTTTAATGGCGACTTCAAGGGCGCCGTCCTCCGCTATACCGGGTCCGACGTCACGATCATCGCAGAGGATGACAGCGCTGTCCGGATCCGTGTGGAGGCAGGGAAGCGGTGGCACGACCTCGTCACAGAGACGACGGCGAGGGGCTGGTGGGGGATCGAGAACCTTGCCCTCATCCCCGGAGACAGCGGTGCCGCAGCGGTACAGAATATCGGTGCTTATGGTGCTGAGATCTGTGACGTACTCGACACGATCCACTATGTCGACCTGAGGGACGGCTCCACGCACGAGCTCCCCGCCTCGGAGGCGAAGTACAGCTATCGCCACTCGATCTTTAAGGAGGAGAGCATGGTCTCTGCCGTCGTCACGTCGATCGAACTGACGCTATCCAGAGTCCCCAAGCCCCAGCTGGAGTACAAGGGACTCAGAGGCCTGAGAGAGGAGCAGGGTCTTACCCCCGCCCGTGTCGCCGAGGAGGTGATCGCCATTCGGCAGTCCAAACTCCCCGATCCGGCCGTGCTGCCCAACGCGGGATCATTCTTTATGAACCCCTTTGTCGCCACAGCGAAGCTGGAGGAGCTGCAGAGCGAATACCCCGATGTGCCCCACTACGACAGTGAGGACGGCACCCGACACAAGATCCCAGCTGCCTGGCTGATCCAGCAGGTGGGGATGAAGGGGTACCGAAATGAGAAGGTGGGGACCTACGACAAGCAGCCTCTCGTGCTGATCAACCACAGCCACGGCGAGTCCGCCGATATACGACGGCTCGCTGACCTGATCATTGCTAAGGTGAATGAGCGCTTTGGGATAGAAATACGCCCCGAGGTACGGTATGTCCGGAGCATACTGATGCGCTCAGTCAACCAGATAATGGAGGAGTAGAGAGATATGGAGAAGAGTACACTCACCTTCCTCGGCACCGGTACCTCTCGCGGGGTGCCTCAGCTTGGGTGTCGCTGTCCGGTCTGCCGGTCTACCGATCCACGCGACAAGCGTCTACGCTCCGCCGTTCTCCTTCGATCGGCAGGTCGACTAATTATGATCGATGTGGGACCGGACTTCCGCCAGCAGGGGCTGCGTGAGGAGCTGGATCACCTGGATGCGATCTTTGT
>NZ_AQWR01000083.1 GCF_000375645.1 Porphyromonas bennonis DSM 23058 = JCM 16335
GAATTGTAGACGTTCTCGAAGCGTAGCGAGAGGTTGTCTGCATCTCTCGGCGAGGTAAAGAAACAATCAGCAAAGCTATAGAGACTTACAACACCATTCGCCCCCATATGAGCATCGACTATATGACTCCACAAGAAGCTAGGGAATGTACGGGTCCCCTGAAGAAACGATGGCGCAGCTATCGTGAAGACGCAATTCAGAAAGCTCGAAAAGACAAGGAGTCAAAGGAGCTAGTAACCAACTAAATAGAACTTATTTCAGCAAAGAGAGAAGAGACTGGATTTTTCATTTTCAATCGGAACACAAAGAGCGGCAACGCACCTGACACACCAAACGCCCTCCGCTCTGCTACAGGCGTTTGGCTTAGTCAGTTGCATTACCGACGGGGTGTTTATCCGATTTGAAAAAGAAAAAAACAAGCCCGGGGTATACCACGAAAAACTACCCCAAACTACCAGAGTCAACTAAAATCAGTACCTTTGAAAAGTCGAGACAACTCATTCTAGTTTGACGACGAAAACGATGTCAACCGACATCCGTTTCAGCAAAAAAATAAGTCAACCATTTTCAGGGAACGACAAGAAAATAAACAGAAGGCCAAGAGAAAAATTAAATTTTGATACCCCTAAATACAAATTCTTCGAAAACTTTCCATAAATTTGCATTTGCTGTTGGACTCTACAAAATTGGTTTTACCTAGTTTAAAAAAGAAATTATAATGAAAACATGGAGGCTAAGAATATGAAGATTAATAATGAATGT
Source organism: Porphyromonas bennonis DSM 23058 = JCM 16335 (assembly GCF_000375645.1). Taxonomy (GTDB): domain Bacteria; phylum Bacteroidota; class Bacteroidia; order Bacteroidales; family Porphyromonadaceae; genus Porphyromonas_A; species Porphyromonas_A bennonis. The sequence continues at coordinate 763 of NZ_AQWR01000083.1, forward strand.
TGCTGTGGATGCAAGACAGAAAAGCCGGATCAAATTAAAGACAATTGTCCTGTATGTAATAATGAAGGGATTTCCGTTAGTAAAGTAACTGTTGAACATCTAGTGGTAGATGATTATCGTAATGCTGTTAACGGAGATCAATATAAGATTTGCATGAACGAGGACTGCGACGTTGTTTACTATAACTTAGATAATGAAATAAAATTCTTGAAAGACCAAGTTAGAGTTCCTATCTGGTTTAAGAAAGATGCAGATCCTAAGTATGCTTGTTATTGTAGCGAAGTCACAGAAAATCAGGTAATTGAAGCAGTTGTAAAGCATGGCGCGAAATCCGTAAAAGAAGTAAATGCCATCACTGGGGCAATGAAAAATTCTAATTGTAAAGAAAACAATCCGTTGGGAGTTTGTTGTCATAAGATTATTCAGGAAGCTATCGATAAAGGCTTGAAAATGAAATAATTACAGTCGATATGTTCCTACAAACGAGAGCCAATCTTTGATATGTTTCCATCTACGAGCGTGGATATGTTCCCCATATCCATAGGGGTTTAGACTGTAGTATTGATGTCAAGAAAATAGAATAACAAGCTATAAAACTTATAAAATCAATGGCTTATAGGATTTTAGATGAAATCAGTTCTATAATAAATTAAAAATCGTGTTGGTAGAAAAATCGTCTACTTCTACCAACACGATTTTAGGCTAATTCGCATTTTGATGTGCTGGGATGGGGAGGAAAAAGAGATTACCTTTGTTGAAGGGACAATAGATAACAGATTAGGCAGTAGTATTAGCGTATGGAAACAGCAGAGATAACGGAGCTGATATCGGCATTTGTCCCGGAGGAGATCCTCCGCGACTTCGAGCTGAAGGAGGTGAAAAAGG
>NZ_AQWR01000084.1 GCF_000375645.1 Porphyromonas bennonis DSM 23058 = JCM 16335
GTGTGGTGTCCTAGAAAAGTACACACATAGAGGAGCAGAAATGAACAACAAGAATGAAGCGAAAAAGTCGGGAGAAACCTCTCGGAAGAGCCAAAAAACGGGTCTAAAACAGAGGAGCTACAGCGACAAGTTTAAATTAAAAGTCTTGCGCGAAATGGTATGTACGGGCGAGACTCTCGAGGCACTAAGTAAGCGTCACGACGTGCCGATTACAACCATTTCCCGCTGGACCAGTACCTTTGGGGTCACAACCCCAAAACAAATCAGAGAGCAGGTTATGAGTAAGAATATCAGCGACATCGAGCGTAAACTTATCGAGAAAGAGCGTGAGTGTGAGGAGCTTAGGGTAAGGCTTCGAGAGTCGCAAATCGAGTGCGAGATCAAAAAAGCGTCCTTGGACTACCTGTCCGCCAAGTATCACATTGATCTAAAAAAAAAGAACGATTTAGACTAGTGGGCGAGATGAAAGATAAGAATATAGGTGGTCGTGCAGTCGGTGTGAGCAAGTGCTGCAAACACCTATGTGTCAGCAGAAAAGGCTACTACAATAGAGTAAAGGCTCAGGCTGCTCATCGCACCACAGAGGGCTACGATGAGTCCACCAAAGCGAGCGCAGTACTCTACTTTTGCCGTCGACAGCGAGAGAAGTTGCCGAGGGCGGGTGTAGCCGTACTCCACAAGTTGTCCAATGAATACTTCCGTGACATTTTCCCTGTGGGTCGAGACTGGCTGTCCAAGCTCTTGGATGCCAACAACATGCTATTGAGAGAGACCAAGAAGAAGCGCCCTCCTCGGACGACAAGAGGGGTCGTAAATCATGGCTTTGAGGATCATGTCAATACGATCCCAAAGTACATCGCGCCGGACAATTGCCGCCTCTTAGTCTCCGACATCACCTACGTAAAGACGTTAGAAGGCTTTGTCTATCTGTCACTTACAATGGATGCCTACAGCAGGATCATCACCGGGTTTGACCTCCGCAAGACCCTCACGACAGAAGGTCCCCTCAATGCTCTAAAGCAGTCCATACTCTTCTTTACAAAGCACGGATATCCACTTGAGGGCTTGATCTTCCACAGTGACCGCGGATGTCAGTATATCTCAAAGGAAATGACCGAGTTAGAGGCTAAGTACGGCATCATAACCAGCGTTACACAGACCGGAGATCCCCTCCATAATGCCATGGCAGAGCGGCTGAACGGGACACTGAAGAACGACTTCTTGTACAACCTCGAACTGCTTGACTTTGAGCAAGCTAAGTCAGCAGTAAAGACAAGCGTTATGATCTACAATACAGCTCGTCCCCATCGGGCAATAGGGATGAAAACACCCATGCAAATGCTTCTGCCTGACTACCCTAATCCTCTACTGTCCAAAGGGAAGGATGCGAGAGAGGCCCCTCACCCCCAAAAGGGGGTGGGGGCGGGGCCTCTCCCGCCTCGATCGGAGAAGTCCTACGACCGTGGAGGACTTGCAAAATAAGTGTGTACTCATTAGTAATAAATGCGTATATTTGTATATGAGTTGGCACCTAACCCGTTTCGGGTGTGTACACTCTCAGGTCTTAATCCAATGACCGGTATACAGTCCCAGTAATATTCAATCAACTGTGTACTTTTTTCAGGAATCGCATA
>NZ_AQWR01000085.1 GCF_000375645.1 Porphyromonas bennonis DSM 23058 = JCM 16335
CTCGACTGATCCCCGCTCTGCTACTACCTCCTGCCGATCCCGCAGGGGCGAAGCCCCGGAGGGATCATCGCTTTTTAGACCGGGTGTCGAGGCACGAAGTGCCGAAGACCCCGGGAAGAGATGACGCATATAAGGTATACGACCCCGCCAGGGTGTCGCACTTACCAGTCAGGCAATCAGTGCGACACCCTGGCGGGGTCGCGGGGGCTTGGGGGACCCGTTGGTAACCGGAGTCTTCGGGGCCGCGCCCCTCGACATCCGGTCTAAAAAACGAGCACCCCTGCCGGGGTGCCACGCAGCCGGGCGATCCTCATCCTTGGGGTTACGGTAGCGCGAGTAAATAGATAACATGATGGCATCCGCAAGGATGCCCGTTCCATAGGCATCGGTCGAGGCACGTAGTGCCGAAGACCGATGTATAAGCGAACGCATTAGGCCTCGACCCCTTGCGGGTCGCCGAGAAAGAGGATTTCTGCTCGGCGACCCACAAGGGGTCGATGGGGTAAAGAAGGGTCTCTGTACATCGGTCACCGCTTCGCGGATGACCGATGCCTATGGAGCGAGCACCCTTCGGGTGCCTCACGGATGAGCCCCCATGGTATATGATTACCCCGATGCACAATGCGTCACCCCTGACCCGTCCAACTTGTCCGACCCTCCCGATAATGGTCATCACTAAACCCGGTATTAGTGTTGTCTAATACCGATATTAGTGTTGTCTAATACCGGTAATAGTTCTCACTATTATCGGTAAAAGAATTAGCCCTGATTGGAGGTGGGGTGGGGCGATCAGGGGTGACGCATTTTGAGTGGTACAGAAGCCATTCAACTCACTGTGAAGAGTGGTGAACGATGCACCCCGACAGGGGTGCCCGCTTTTTAGACCCGGGTCAAGGGGCGTAGCCCCGACGACCCGGGGGGCAGGCATTGCAAGCGATCCCGCGACCCCGCTAGGGTGTCGCACTGATAGACTGACTGGTAAGTGCGACACCCTGGCGGGGTCGTAATATCTTTGCCGAGGTCTTCTTTCCCGCAGTCTTCGGCACTTCGTGCCTCGACATGCGGGCTAAAGAGCGATGATCCCTCCGGAGCTTCGCCCCTGCGGGATCGGCAGGCGGTAGCAGCAGGGGAGGGATCAGTCAACAGGATTGCACAGCGACAGGGAGTATCACTCCTTTGCTTTAAAACTCAAATGCGTCACCCCCGACTCGTCCGACCGTCGGGCTTCTCCGACTTGTCCGGTAATAGATTTGCCCCTGACCGGGTAGGCTCGTATCCCTCTGGTCCTCTGGCATCTCCGCCACATGGGGCGAGGGAGCCGCAGCGCCCGATTACTTTTTTGCAGAAGATTGTGGTTTTTCTTGGTTGTTTGGGAATTTTTAGACAACTTTGGGCATGAGATCACAGTAACACCTATCCGGAAGTCCGGGAATTGTTATGCAGATGGGTATCTACCACACTTATTATCCCTTGTCTGCGGAGAGATCGACAGACTCTCCAGAGAGGATGTGTGTGCCGGTATCCGACGCGGGATCTCCATATATATATATATATATATATAT
>NZ_AQWR01000086.1 GCF_000375645.1 Porphyromonas bennonis DSM 23058 = JCM 16335
GGCGTATAGGTCAATTTGCAGGTTTTTTTGAAGAAGTTTTGTTCTATGGGTCAAATTGCAGGGTGCTTTTTGATGGTGAAGCAGAATTCTCTCGTTACCTTTACAAGGCACTATGAAGCGTAGTGGAGCTCTGCTGGGGAGCAACTCCATGAGGAATAGTAGTGTAACAGATGACAAGCATGAGCAGGATTTGCCCTCAGTTAGGGTAGATCCTGCTTTTCTTTCATGCTTAGAGTCTTGTTCCATGCCAAGAAAAACCCACAAATAAAGCGTTTCTTATTCTCCTTTGACATTCCACTATGATTGTTGAGATTCTTCTTGAGGTCTGTGAATGAACCCTCTATCTTATTGTTTGTATTTGGCATACCAGTACACTCTTGATACGTAAAGAGGTAAGGGAGATAATAGTCTATACTGTTCATTGCAGACCTAAGTCGTCGGTGTCTAAATCTCTTTTGTCCATTCTTCAGAATAGACCGTCTTTGAAGCGTTTCTGACCAAGTGTTTTTCCATTCTTCATAGCTCTTGACGAACTCCTCTTTTGGAGTAGTCGTTAGCCTATCCATCAATTCCTTGAGCGCTCTTGCAGCTTTAAGTCTCGGATTAAGAGTTAGATAGCGTCTCACTATTTGCTTCATATGGTATTGGCACATCTGAATCTTATAAGCTGAAAACAACTTAAAGAGAGACTGTTTCCCATCAATGATTATGCCCTTAATCTCATATCCTCTCTCTCGAATACTCTCGATAGCCACTTGGTAGTCCGCGATTGTCTCATTCTTTATGAAGGATAAATACAAAGGTCTTCCTGTGAATGAGTCAATAGCCAACATTATCCCCCAATTATGCCCCCAATAAGTAGCATCAATATGTACATATCCACCTCCGCTGAGGGGTGGCTGCTCCCACTCAATTGAAACCTCACAGAGTCGTCGCTTAATGGTGGATGGGCTAGTATCGAACACCTCTGCCAGCTCTGCTATAGTCTGTTTTCTATCCTGATAAAGATGCCACAACTCCTTGCTTGATGGAAGTCTCTGATTTCTGAACTGATACTTACAGTCTTGACACCGATAGATTTGGACTCCCTTGCGGACACCATACTTAATGGTATGAATAGAACTACAAATGGGGCATCTGCTTTTTCTCATAACTAACTCGTTTTTGAAGTTTTAAAACCGCTTACAAGTTAGTATTTATCAGTATTACCTCAATGTCGCACCATGCAAATTGACCTATAGGGCATTAACATTCGTCGAAATGTCCATTCAAAACTTTGAAATGTCCGATTGCCCTTATACAATCAGTCTGGGCAAAGGGTCACACCCTGCAATTTGACCCATAGACC
>NZ_AQWR01000087.1 GCF_000375645.1 Porphyromonas bennonis DSM 23058 = JCM 16335
TATATATATATATATATATATACTATATTTGAGCGTTGTATGTGATGCTTTCGTGTGCGACAATTCTCTTTAGATTTATACAAATCCTCATACAAACGACTTTATGAATCGAATAAGCTTGTTACTCCTTGCCCTGCTGACCTGTGCCGGTGGTTTGTTTGCTCAGGACGCTCTGTCCACTGTCACGGGTACTGTCTGTGACAGTGTCGGGACGCTTGACGGTGCCTCGGTCTTCTTGATACGAGACCTTGAGTCTCAGGACATCGTTGCACATGTGGTCAGTGACGAGAGAGGAAGGTTTTCCTTAGAGGTGCCGGAGGGTGACTATGTCCTCGGCGTGAGTTTTATCGGCTACCGACTTGATCCCAGACAGATAAGTGTTTCTTCTCCCACTACTGATCTTGGGGAGATTCTGCTCCGAGAGAGTGCTGAGGTGCTGCAGACGGTGGTGGTGCAGGGTAAGCCGATACGTGTCCGTATGCTGGATAATGGATTTGAGGTCAATGTCAAGGAGATGCGAGAGCGTGCCAATGATGCCCTCGATCTGCTGAGGCTGATCCCACAAGTTCATGTCAGGGGGGATCTTCTTTCAGTGGTCGGAAAGGAGAAGGTCATCGTCAAGATCGGAGATGTCCTGCAGCGTATGGAGCCCTCTGAGGTGTCATCTGCCCTCAAGGGCTATGATGCCGGGCTGGTCGACCGTGTGGAGGTGGTGACACATCCCCCGCTGAGGTATGATCCGGATGGGAATACGGCGATGATTATCCTGCACACCTCATCTGTTTTCCGCGAGTATATGGGTGGTGTCATAGGAACCGAGGAGATGTACGGACAGGGAGATAAGAACTATCGGTACGGAGGATACGGGAGTCTGATGTATAGCCATAAGGGTCTTTTTGCTTCGGTGTCGCCAAGCCTTAATCGGAACGGCTCCTCCTATATGGAGCGGCAGGTATACGAGAGAGACGAGCGTCAGTACAGGGTGGAGACCCCATCCTCCGGAACCTACGGTTATGCCGGGCTGAGAGGAGTTCTGCAGTACACGTATGGGGAGAATAAACTGCTCGGTCTGGCACTCTCGTGGAATAGGAAGAAATATGATAATGGATTTACCGGCACCGAGTATGTCTCCATACCGGGTCAGAGGGACCAGGTGATCGAGAGCGTCAATACGGGTCTATGGGTCAAATTGCAGGGTGTGACCCTTTGCCCAGACTGATTGTATAAGGGCAATCGGACATTTCAAAGTTTTGAATGGACATTTCGAC